>JAQTQF010000220.1 GCA_028712345.1 Phycisphaerae bacterium
ATGACCAGCAGCTATGCACTAACTCCCGGCACCCTAGGCGTGAATCTCTTATAGATCGGATTAGATTTTAAAAGAACAATGAATGATGGAGTAATGCCGGTTGGTGGTTCTCCGACAGACTCCTAGGCCACCGGAAATCCTTCTGCCCAATTGCAGCTTTCACTCCGCACTCATTGATATGGCCCGATCTGCTGGTTAAGAGGATAGTATTTACTATATCGTTCAAAATCGTGGAAGGACCTGCATGAACGACTACTGGAAGCAGTCATTAAAAAAAAGGGGCCGCCTGGAAGCCGCCCTCCTCTATATTTGAACTTAACCCCTGAAAATGGAAGATAGGATTGACCAAAAAAATGGAAGTTAATTATGGCAGTTTGGCCATTTTCAATGGTTAAGTCACAATTATTGTTCCACGATAAGCGAAAAAAATCTTGACAGATGTTTTTTCCTATCATACAAAGTACCCAATTTTATACGCTTCGTTTAACGAAGTGGATACCCCTCGCGAGAGGGCTCAATTGTCGTGGAGACACGCCCACGGCAAAACGATCGGATGGGCGTAATCCGAGTGAGCCAGGCCGATAGCCGTTGTAAAACAGCCCGGTCTAATAATTGTAGTTATTGTGTAGTTCGGAACACAATAGCTATTCCCGAATCAAATAAATATTAAGGCATCCCATATTAAGAGCTGGGTTGCCTTTTTTTTCACCCTAACCTGAGAGAGATCCTCAGGCCCTTCAATTACTAACCTCGATAAAAAACCCACATTATTACGTGCTGGCGTGTGCACGTAATCATCTCTTTTTGTGCATCAACTCGCAGGTGCACACTCCCAGATCAGGCCGGACACTGATCGACGAGGTGCTTTCACCTCGGCAGGCCTACACGCGGCCATTTTCTCTCCAAATAAATTGCAGCTTTTTGCGAACGGGTTCCTGCAATCGGATCCCTGCAAGGCTGCACAATTAAAGGAGAGATCGTGAACTGCAGCGTTAAGCATAACGTTTTAAATTTTGCTTTGCACTGCATTTCAGGGGGCGCAATCACCCGTCACACCGGTATCGGCCGCCGGAATTCAAGGGCTTGTTGTTTAAGAGAATGGGAGCTTCGAGCCGCCCGTTATACAGGAGGTTACTATGAGATACGCGGGACGTGTACACAGCCAGGTTGAATCACTCTACCATACAGCTGCCAAAGGTAATTCTATTTCACGCCACAGACTTAAGCAGCAGGGTATTCAAAGCGGATTAATTCACAGCGATAATTCACGCCATACTTATCTTAGATGCTGGCATCAGCTGGCGGATTTTGCGTTACGAGTATTCGAAATCAAGAACCTTTACGATCTGGAACCTAAAATGATCTCTGCATGGTTAGAATATGAGATCTCAAGAGGTCTTTCTTATGATTCCATTCAGGTCGCGGTAGCCGCTATTGGTAAGCTTGAAAAAGCCCTCATCTTATATTGTTCAAGAAACAGGCACCACCGCACTTTTGATTTCTCAGTCAGATTTGGAGTCGGTCGAAAAGCTGAATTTCGAAAGAGGGATCCCTGGGGTGGATATGGCAGAGCTTATGAACGTCCGCTCGAACTCATACAGGCTATTGAAAACCCACTTCATCAATTAATAGCCAGAATACAATTGGAAGGTGGGTTACGTGCTGAAGGCGTAGGACATGCAAGGGATAGTCGGTCGAAAATTTCGCTTGCCCTGAACAATCTTAAGGGAACGCAAAAAGATCCTCTTTTCGGAAATGAGGTCGGGGTTATTGACCAGGTTGAAAAAGGAGGAAAGGAAAGCCGTCATTATGTCTCTGAATCCCTATATCTGGAACTCGACAATTACCTGAAGCTGCACGGTCCGATCCGTTGTGATTATCAGAGTTACCGCAGAAGCATTAATAGTGCAGCCATGAGAACTGGTCAATTTGTGAGCGGCCGCGGCACTCACGGTTTGAAACATTCATTTGTTTCTAATTTTATTTCTGATGCGATCAGGGAAGGAAAATCTCAGAATGAGGTTTTTGCAGAATGCTCACGACGCTGCTCCCATCGAAGGCTCAGCATAGTCCCTAAATTTTATGCCGGGAGGTAGAGATGCCAACAGATTCCGAATACCAATCCAGTCTCAACAAATTCACTCAGTCGGATAAGATAAAGAGGAATCGAATTTTCCGTTTTCTTGGAAAACTTTCCGACCATGAGAGATGCAAAATAATCGAGAAGTCTCTCCGGTGTCGTTACAAGTACGGAGATGATGATCCGATCCGAGTGCAATACGGTCTCGTTTTTCTCTTCTACATTGAATTTATAAAGGAAGCAGGGCGAATTGAAAGAATATGGCACAAAGATCTTGAATCGGCCGGCACTGCTGAAAATATCCGCATCCTCGATGCAAAAGATAGAGCGATTATAGACTGTATTACGCGGACACATAAAAGAAAAAGCGGCAGCCGGAGGTCCCTGCAGAAATACTGGGCGGAAATCCTGGAACTGAGGCGCATTGGCCATTCATGGGAAAACATAAAGAAGATTCTCGAAAAAAAATACCAATTGATCATCTCCCGGGAAACCATTCGGAAGGCGATCAGCTCGGATCTAAAAATTACTTAATATTAATTAGCGCGACCCGTCCTTTATACAGCAGGTACTGACATGAGTGATTCAAATTTAAAAGGGTACAATATTTTATTTCCGGCAGAAGTAATAGATGCAATCGCAGATGCGGTGGCGGCCAGGATCTTGGGAGAAATAAACTCTGCCCACAAAGAAAGCCCAGACATCCTTTTGACTGTTGAGGAAGCGGCTGCGCTGCTGAATAAAAGTGCCGGCCAGATTTATCAATGGGTGAATAAAACTCAACACGGTCTGCTGGATTTCCCATTTCTTAAGGCAGGACGTTCGCTGAGATTTTCAAAAAATGAGTTGATTGAGTGGATGAAAAACAACTCAAAGCGGTTAGAAAACCGTAAGAAGCTCTCTGCAATAAGTTGATACTACTTACATTTTTCGAATGCTGTTAGGTGGATAGCCTAATGGGTGTAGCGCAAGGTTGATGTGCTTTCTTTGAAAATTAATCGCAGGTGCGATAACAGCCAGCCTGAAGTCGGCTGTAATTCCCGGAAGAAAACGCGATGTAACAACGGGTCCGCTCACGGGCGGTAGGGTGCCCGACCGAAAGGGGGCTTTTACACATTCGAGGAGGGCTAAATGAAAATTACAAAGAATTTTGGGTCATATGATCCCAAGAGATTCAGCGATCCATGGATTGGAAAAGTTATCGATTGGTCCGGTGATGGTAATCGTAAATTGGACTGGGGATTGTATTTTGGTGATGAACTAGGCGGTACTGTTGAAATCGATGTGGACCCAGGAGATATCGTAGGCATTGGACAAAAAGATAAATGGGGAGGGAATAGGACAATTTCTAATTGGTTCATTGTAGAAAAAAATGGAAATTTAAAAAATACAAATACATCAGGTGCACGCCAAATATGGAACACTAGAAGAGCACTTAGGAAGGATGA
>JAQTQF010000221.1 GCA_028712345.1 Phycisphaerae bacterium
AAATGAATATATTATCGCTTCCGATGCCTCGGCGATTGTCGAGCATACCACCCAGGCGATATATCTTGCCGATAACGAGATGGTAACGATAAGCTCGACAGGATTTCACACCAAGACAATTGACAATGTCGAGATACGCAAGGACCTCAAACAGCTCGAATTTTCGCTCAATGCGATAGAGCTGAACGGTTTTTCGCATTATATGCTCAAAGAGATATGCGAACAGCCAAAGGCTCTGAATATGTGTCTCGGCGGCCGATTGGACAGCCGTGACGGCAGAATAGTGCTCGGCGGGCTGGACAAATACTGGCGAGAACTTACCCAAGCCAAAAGAATTGTCATTAATGCCTGCGGAACGGCCTGGCACGCCGGTCTGATAGGCGAATTCCTCTTCGAGCAGTTTGCCCGAATCAATACTGAAACCGAATATGCGAGCGAGTTTAGATATCGCAATCCTATAATAGACGATGGCACGGTTGTAATTGCGGTCAGTCAGTCCGGCGAGACAGCCGATACGCTGGCGGCAATTGAACAGGCAAAAGAACGAGGGGCAACGGTTATAGGAATCGTAAATGTTGTCAGCTCGACCATTGCTCGAACCACAGATGCCGGAGTCTATCTCCGTGTCGGTCCTGAAATCGGCGTCGCAAGTACAAAGGCCTTTACCGCTCAAGTGGCCGTGCTCGCAATGCTGGCAATTGAGCTTGGCAGAAGGAAACATTTAGGCCAGGATACGGCAAGATTCTATATTGACGAGTTGGCAAAAATTCCGGAAAAAATTGAAAAGGTTTTAACGCAGTCGGAGCATATCAAAAAAATAGCCGAGGCAACATGCGACAGAGAGAATTGGCTGTTCCTTGGCAGAGGATTCAATTATCCGGTTGCTTTGGAAGGTGCGCTTAAACTTAAAGAGATTAGTTATATTCACGCCGAGGGTCTGCCCGCTGCCGAAATGAAGCACGGGCCTATCGCCCTGATCAACAAGGGAATGCCGGTGGTATTCGTTGCGACAAGATGTTCGCAGTATGAAAAAATCATCGGCAATATCGAAGAGGTCAGGGCTCGCGGCGGAAGAACTATCGTTGTCGCCACCGAGGGCGACAGCGACATCGGCAAATACGCCGATTTTCTGATTACCGTCCCGCAGACGCCGGAAGAACTCCAGCCGATGCTTACGGTAGTTCCGCTGCAGATTTTAGCTTATCATGCCGCTGTGCTTCGCGGCCACGATGTTGATAAACCCCGCAATCTGGCGAAAAGCGTTACCGTTGAGTAAAAAAACGCAAAAAATGCGGGATTTTTGTGTCAAATACTGTTGTCTGTACAGGTAACCAGGTTATCTTTTTCTTGGTGCCGGCGATCGTCTCATTGCCTGGCGGTTGTTACTGTCTGAATCAGCCATATCTTTTAGAATTTTCATCGCCTTTTTTACATCGGCTACTTTCAGTATAGCGGTTGTTTTGCCGCCTTTAGCCCCTGCGGTACAATAGGCATAAGCTATATTAATATGAGCCTTTGCCAGTTTCTCCGTTACGGCCGCGAATGCGCCGGGCCTGTTGGGAAGGGTGATACAGAGAACTTCCGTCTCATTGAACTGCATATTTAGATGGCTGAGAACATCCCGCATTACATCCGCCGATTCGCAGACAACCCGCAGCACACCATGTTCGACCGAATCCATAACCGTAAGCGCGTTGATATTAACCTTAGCCCGTGCAAACTCAGCGAGAAGCTGCGCCAGAATGCCGGGCTTGTTAACCATGAAAATGGAAAATTGTTTTTCTGCATTCATAGCCTCTCCTTTCAAAATCAGCTCGTTTATTTTTCCAAATCGGCTATAGCCGAAGAAGCGTCCGTGTAAAATTTAAAAATTTTGTCGAGATTGGTAATTTTAAAAACGCGGTAAAGCTGCGGATTTATGCCGCTGATAGCGATATCGCCGTTATAAGCGGAGACCTTTTTGCGGGCATCGAGCAGTATACCCAGCGCCTGAGACGAGAAGAATTTTACGCCCTGAAAATCAATAACTATATTATGAGGCTTTTGATTTTTTACAAGGTCGGCAATTTTTTGCGTAACTTCCTCAAGCCCGCCCCCGGCTGTCAGGCTGGCAACATTGAACGATACTATCGTAATATCTTTTTCGATTCTTATTGTTGCAATATTTAAGTCGGTCATATTAATTCAGAATATAAAAAATAAAATCAACCTCATTATAGTATTATCGGCTTAAATGTCGAGAAGGTTTATCAAGCTTTAAAACAGGCCGCTTTATGCCCATTAGCCTTTTCTTCCAGTTTGGGGGCGTTTTTACTGCAGAATTCGTCGCCAATCGGGCATCTTGGATAAAATGGACAGCCCGCCGAACATTCGAATTCCGCACCTGCCTCATACCAGACGGTGGACTTCTTTCTCTCCGGCACAGGACGGGGTATTGCGTTCAGCAGCAGTTTGGTATAAGGATGAAGCGGGTTTTTGTATAACACATCGGCGGCGGCGATTTCGACAACTTTGCCTAAATACATCACGGCCACGGTATCGCTTATAAACTCGACCACCGACAAATCGTGAGCGATAAAAAGATATGTCAGATTAAACTGCTCCTGCAGGTCTTTGAGCAGATTTAAAATCTGGCTTTGTATTGAAACATCAAGAGCGCTGACAGGCTCATCGCAGATTACCAATTTCGGCTCAAGAGCCAGCGCACGGGCGATTCCGATTCGCTGCCGCTGGCCGCCGGAAAATTCGTGCGGATAGCGATTGATATGGTCGGCCGATAAACCGACTTTTTCCAGCAGTCTGCGAACACGGTCGGTCAGTTCGGAACCTTTGGCAGCTTTATGAACCGCCAGAGGCTCGCCGACGATTGTGCCGACCGTCATTCGCGGATTCAGCGAGCTATACGGGTCCTGAAAAACAATCGATATGTCTTTTCGTATTTTTATCAATTCCGACTGCCGCATCGGCAGTATGTTTTTGTTCTCAAAAAAAACCTTTCCGCTTGTTGCAGGGACGAGTCTCGCGATTGTCCTTGCCGCGGTAGTTTTTCCCGAGCCGCTTTCGCCGACCAGTCCGAAAGTGCTGCCTGTCGGAATATCAAAGTTTACATCGTCAACCGCCTTGACAAAGCCGACTGTCCTCCTAAGGAGTCCCTTCTTTATCGCAAAGTAGGTTTTTAAATTCTCAACTTTTAGTAAATTCGTATTCATTCGTGTTCATTCGTGGTTAATTATTTTTCGGCATACCTACAGGAAACATAATGATTTTCCCCAATCTGTCTTAGCTGGGGTTCTTCCGTCTGACATTTTTTATCATTGCATCCGACAGGACATCGCGGATGAAACTTACAGCCGCTTGGAAAATTCAGCGGCTCCGGCACGGTCCCGCCGATGGTCTCCAGCCGTTTTGCCCCTGCGCCCAACTGCGGCAGCGATTTTAAAAGCCCTTTCGTATAAGGATGCAGCGGATTATTAAATAATTCCGCGCACGGAC
>JAQTQF010000222.1 GCA_028712345.1 Phycisphaerae bacterium
CGGCATTGTCGTTCCGGTCGGCTCGAATAAATCAACCGTCGTCGATGTCCGCGTTATCAGCGCGACCAACCACGACCTTGCGAAACTTGTCGAGCAGGGCAGATTCAGACAGGACCTCTACTTCAGGATAAAAGGTGTCAGCGTGACGGTTCCTCCGCTTCGCAGCAGACCGGAAGATATCGTCGAACTTGTCGATTATTTTATTTCGCAGGCCTGTAATGAGCTTGGCACCCAGCCGAGGACGATTTCGGATAATGCCCTTGCGATTTTAAAAGGCTACCCGTGGCCCGGCAACATAAGACAGCTACGAAACGCCGTCAGAACTATGCTCGTAATGAGCGACTCAGATATGCTCGATGTTCGGGATATTCCTCCTGAAATCCATCAGGTAAGACAACTGCCAGGCCAGGTTTCCTCGGCGGGAAATCTTGGCGGAGTTTCATTAAACGAGCTGGAAAAACAGGCTATTATAGATACACTGGCAAAGGTCGCCAATAACCGTGAACTGGCCGCCAAACTCCTCGGCATCGGCGAAAGAACACTTTACCGAAAAATAAAAGAGTACAATATTTAGTAGTTGGCAGTTACCGAATTTTCCATTCAGGCATTTGGTCTGGCGTTACTTTTTCCCACATACCTTTCTTCTCTTTTCTGGCGGTATCCTCAAGCCCGATATATTTTTCATAATCGCTATGCTCAAATCGTGTATCGGCGTAAGCAAAACCCTGCGAAACCAATTCCTCATTTAGTATTCTACTGTTGGGGAGTTTTATATAACAAAGAAGCCTGTCGTATTTGTCCCGTGTCTTCGAGTTTTCGTCCATTAGAACTGTAACATTTTTGCCGAGAACCATCTCTTTAGTAAATTGACTCGCCTCTGGGCCATAGTACATTTCACCTGTCGGGCTTTTTGCCATTTCGGGTGTATCGATGCCAAGCAAACGAATTCGGGTGGTTTTATATTTTCCGTCCGGCAGGTCTATATCAATTGTGTCCCCGTCAACTACCTTAACAACGGTAAAGTTTTTCTGATGATATTTCTCCCAATCATTATTTGCTGCCGTTTGAGAAGTTGAGCCGGGTTTGGGAGTATATATTACACTTCTGTCAACCCAGACGAGGGCTGCAAGCAATAAAAAAGCCGACAGCAGCAGAGAATTCCGCTTCCGTCTGCTCATAGCATATCTGATTTGTTTATTCTTCATATTAGCCACCAAGGCACGAAGGCACTAATAAAAAATAAAAAACCACGGATTACACAGATTACGCAGATTTAATTTTATAATAAAAAAATCCGTGAAATCCGCGAAATCTGTGGTTTCAGTTAGCTTTGTGTCTTTGTGCCTTTGCGGCTATTTCACATAACTGCGTTTTTCCACGGGCTTATCGAGTTCGAAAGTCTTGCAGACGCTAATCAGAGCTTTGTCGCCCTGGTCTTTATCGACAAGACAGCTTATTCTGATTTCGCTTGTGGTGATTGAATCGATGTTTATTTTAGCCTTTGCCAGTGTGCTGAACATCATATTAGCAACTCCGCAATGCGTTCTCATTCCAACGCCTATTACGGAAATTTCGGCGATGTCCTGACGATAGAAAGCATCCTGACAGTTGACTTTTTTCTTGATTTCTTCAACGGTCTTTTGAGCGTCCGCGAAATCATTTTTGCTTACCGTAAAAGATATGTTAGCTTTCTCGTTGCTTACCTCGGTCTGGATAATATCATTTACGCTGACTTTGGCCTGTGCCAGATGAGCAAAGATTTTGGCTGCGTTACCCGGCTTATTGTTAACGCCAATGAGGCTGATTTTAGCTAAATTTTTCTCGATAGTTGCGCCTGATACAAGAATACCTTCCATTTTTGGTACCTCATGAGTAATTAAAGTTCCAGTTTTTTCTGACATACTGCTTCTGACATGTATTACAACATTATATTTTTTGCCGAATTCGATGCTTCGTCCGTGCATAACGCCTGCGCCGAGACTTGCCATTTCAAGTATCTCGTCGTAGCTTATCATTTCCATTTTGACGGCATCTTTAAAAATTCGCGGGTCGGTGGTATATATGCCGTCAACATCGGTGTATATTTCGCAGGTATCAGCCTTTACTGTTGCTGCCAGTGCAACCGCGCTTGTGTCCGAGCCGCCTCTGCCGAGTGTTGTGATGTTTTCGTTTTCATCAACACCCTGAAAACCGGCTACTATGACAATACATCCCTTGTTAAGATGTTTTTTTATTCTGTTTGCATCGATACTCTTTATTCGAGCCTTGGTGTGAACACTGTCGGTTACCATTTTGATTTGAGAGCCGGTCATACTGATTGCCTTGTGCCCCATTGCTTCGATAGCCATCGCCATCAGTGAGACAGTCTGCTGTTCGCCGGTGCTCAGGAGCTGGTCCATTTCCCGTTTTGGGGGGTTGGGGTTTAGCTCTAACGCATCGGCGATCAGATGGTCGGTTTGTTTTCCACGAGCCGAGGCTACGACGATAACCTGATTTCCACCCCTCGCTGCGGCAATAGCGCGTTGTGCGGCGGCTTTAATTTTCTCTGCGGTGGCTACCGAAGTCCCGCCGAATTTTTGTACGGTGATTTTCTTTTTCTTCGCCATAGTTCTGTTCTGTTTTCAGCCTTTTAAAAAATACTCCATTAGTTCAAAACCTTTTTCAATTTTCAAACCCGACTGTGCGGCATTAGCTTCGCTGAACGGTTTTTTTATGATTCCTTCTATTCCATCCCCGGCCATTGCAAAGGGGACAGGCTCGCCTGAATGTGCCTGGTTGTTCACCGGCGTCGGATGGTCCGGCATAACTAAAATTCTCCAGCCCGGATATTTCTGAATCGCCTGATACACAGGTCCGACTATGTATTTATCAATCCGTTCGACGGCCTTTTTCTTTATTTCCGCGTTGCCCGCATGTCCGGCTTCGTCCGGTCCCTCGATATGTATAAGCACTATATCGTATTTGTCAAGAGCTTCTATCGCCGCGGCAGCTTTTCCTTTGTAATTCGTATCGACAAAACCTGTCGCTCCCTCAACCTTTATCAGGTCGAAGCCGATAAGTTTGGACAAACCCCTCACTAAATCGACTGCCGTAATCGCTGCGCCTTTCAGCCCGTACTTGTCCTTAAAGCTGTCCATAGCGGCTTTTTTGCCCTGTCCCCAGAGCCATATAGAGCTTACCTGATTCTCGCCCAAATCCCGTCTGACCTTGTTTATTTCGTGGTCGGCCATAAGCTGCTGTGATTTGGCCATAAGTTCAAGCAATAGTTCCGCGTTTTTTCCTCTCGGCAGATTTTTGGAAATCTCCTGCCCGATGATATCGTGCGGCGGGGCGGTATAGACATCAAAATCAATTCCCTTTATCACGCAAAGATGTCTGTAGCTTACGCCCGGATAGAATTTGATATAATTATTGCCCAGATTTTTGTTTAAATCCTCGACTAATTTTGCGCCTTCTTTTGTTGTGATGTGTCCGGCGCTGTGATCCGCCATTTTTTC
>JAQTQF010000223.1 GCA_028712345.1 Phycisphaerae bacterium
GCTGAACAGTGAACTGATGTCCACTTTATTAAAAAAAGAATCATCTTTGCTCAGGGTGTTTGCATCAAGCTGCTTTTCAAGCTCCTGCGCCCAGTCCTTCATCATTAGTTTATATTCTTCATCGGTCATCGTAAACAGGTCTGAAAAATCCGGCTCATTGGGTCTTGAGATGTAATTAGGCTCAAGCTCTTCGATTGCCACAAGTGCATACTTCATCCCTGACTCGGCGGCATATCTGGCGTTCTGGTAATCGATGGCATATTGCAGCCTGTGCTTCCACTGGTTTATCGACGAACTTACGCGATAGACGATAGCGGTCAGAATCACCAGCACTATAACGGTAAGCATAAGCGCCACGCCGGGCCTTTGTGCCTTAAAACAAATTTTATTTTTCGTGTCTTTCATTAGTTCAATATGGTTCCGACATATCCGGAATGTCATTCATATCCGGAAAATTCGCATCATCAAGCTGATTGACATCACCTATCTGATTTATATCTGGAATATCCATTGCCACAAATTGATAACTCATCGTCTTAAAACGGTCCACCGCCACCGTTCTTGTTTTAAGTAATCCTTCAGGCACCACCGGATTGCCGAGAGTATCCAGTTCAATCGGAGCAAATGACAATGAGATTTGCACGGCCGGCGGCAGGGACGGACTTTGCCAATCGCCAATTACATTCGCATCTGAGGCAGCCTGTATTTCAAAAATTGTCACGCCGTCGCAAATTGGAATATATCTTTCCGTTTCATATTTTTCCTTTGGGGCATCGAGCATCTTATCTTCAAGTGCGTATCCGCTGTGCGCACGATATACGATCAGCCCGTTGGCATCAGGGTCAATGTGGCTCTGCCAGATGATTTTTTCAAAGTCCTGCAAATTATTATCCTTATCGTATATTTTGTTTATCATAACCATTTGTGAACTTTTGTATCCGCCCTGTTCGACTTTAGTGCGAATTAACATCGTCACTTCAGCGTTGCTGACGGCCATTCTATCGATGTCTTCAGCGATTCTCTGCAAAACCTCCGTTGCCATAAATCCGCTTTGAAGCCTTTTATTGATTGACGCTTCAGCCCGTTTTACGCCCATATATATGCCGACAGCGGTAATCATAACCATTGTCGCTATAACAAGAGCGGCCAGTGCCTCGGCCAGCGTAAAGCCGGTTTTTTGAGAAACATATTTTTCTTTACAGTCTCGCTTCATTTATTTTTTCTGAAAACTCTCTCCTACCGCTTTCCAGAACTGATCTTCTGGCACCTGTTCCCAGCTTTCATAACTTTCCGGCGGAGGACCAATGCTGCTTTCCAGTTCTTTCCAGGCTTCTATATCAGAGGCAGATTCGCCAATATCGTTCTGTTGTGCAGCATCGTCAGTCATTTCATTATTCAGTTTGTCGAGAAAATCACCAAGCGACATTTGATATTGCTCTAATTTTTTCTGCTGGGCGATTATTTTCATTATCTGATACTGATTCAATCCCGTAAGCCATTGAGTAAGTTCGACTTTTTGCGGCTGTCCCTCGGCATCCGTAAATTCCGCCGAGCATACCGCCCTTACCCACATTCTGCTTGTTACCGGCTCGTAAAAAGATTCGACCATCGTCTCCCAGTTAATATCCGGATTCGTCTGGCTCGTGCCGTATTCGAGCGAATCGGTAACCGCCGGTTTGGATAGCAATTGCTCCATATTTTCTCTTGCAATTTCGAAGGCCTGCATTTTCGTCTGCCAGAAAATAACGGTATCGACCGCTTTATTGATGACGACAAGCACCGTAGCGGCTATCATTCCGAGTATTACCAAAGCAACGGAGACCTCTATCATCGTAAAGGCTTTTCGCCGGAGCATATTGTTTTTAGAATCCCATTTCATCCTGAGTTCTCGGCATAAGAACCGGTACATCGCCTTCAATTATATCTGTTCTTCTGCTCAATCTGTTAATCACTATTGAATATTCTTTCCCATCGGAATCAGTAACGACTATTTTCCCTCCATACTGCCAGCCGGTTTTTCCGACTCTGAAAAGTGCCGGCGCATCATTGGTCCACTCGCCGTCGTCAAACATTACATAATAAAGCTGGAACCGGTCGGTAAATTGTCCGGTCTGTATAATTTCATCTTCGCTGATATCTTCTACGGCAACCAGTCCTGTTTTAATTTCCCTGAGTAGATAAGAGTTCTGAATAAAATCTATGACAATTTCATACCTGGCGCCCGTCTGGGCGGCGCCGGTTTCGGCCATCTGGAAAAGTTTTACCAAATCGCCGGCTCTGCTTCTAAAGCTGTCCCTGCCCAGGGCGCCGGAAAAATTCAACATAACCATCAGCGTAAACATCGAGATGATGAAAAGCACCATAATGACTTCCGCCAGGACCGCTCCATACGGGACAGAATGTCTTTTTACAAATCGATACAATCAGACAGCCCTTAATTTTCATTCTGCATCTGTACTGTACAGGTCGGCGTCGTAACCTTCTCCGCCTTCTTCGCCATCGCCGCCATAGCTAACGATTACATAAGGCTTTCCGCTTTCAGGATATGCGATATAAACAAATTCGTATCCCCATGCGTCTTTGGGCAGAGCAGTCGAGTTGAGATATCCGCCAGGCTGATAACCGGTTACATCTGTCGGAGCTTCCACGAGAACGGTAAGTCCCTCTTCTTCGGACGGATACCTTCCGGTATCCATTTTGAACTGCGCAACGGCATTGTGGAGCATTTTCAGATTTGCTTTTGTCGTAGTAACCCTTGCCTTGTCGGTTTGTCCGAGGAAATTCACGGCGCCAATCGCAGCCAGAAGACCGATGATAATAATCACCGCCATAATTTCGACAAGCGTAAAACCACTTCTCTGTCTGTTTCTTGTTTGTATCATACAAAACCTTCCATAAAATTAAATACCAAATACCAAATACTGTACTAAAAATTTCCCGCTGAGAATCTCAGAATAGGCAACAGCGCCGCCAGGGCTATCATACCGACGAAGAACGCCATTAGTACGATAATAAGCGGCTCAAGTGCCGCGCTTAATCTTTCAACGACTATATCTGAAGACGATTCGAGACTCTCGCTTATGCTCTGGAGCATCTTCGTGAGCTCCCCGCTTTTTTCTCCGACGGTAACCATATGAGCGATTGCCGGGTTGATTACCCCGCTTTCCCTCAACGGCGTGGAAATATCGGCGCCTGAAAGTATTCTGTCTCTGGCTTTTCTTATCGCATCAGCCATTATGACATTGCCGGTAACCTCGGCAACAACCTTCAGTGATTCAGCCATACTCAGGCCCGAACCAAGCAGGGTCGAAAGCGTCGAAGCGAAGCGAGATACGACCCTTTGTCTTATCAAAGGCCCGAATATGGGCAGTGAAAGAAGAAATTTGTCGCGAAAATAAGCTCCTTTTTTAGTGCGAAGGAATTTACGAATTGCAAAAACAATGCCAAAAACCACAATAAGAACGACATACCAGTAATTAATCAGAATATAGCTA
>JAQTQF010000224.1 GCA_028712345.1 Phycisphaerae bacterium
GCGCCCGCTTGCATAAATCTGCTGATAAAACGGGTCATAGTCGCATCGCATCTTTTTGTAATCCTGCGAGGCTTTCAGAGCTTTTGCATAGTCAATATTGTCCAGCCGTACGGAGGCTAATTCCCTGACAAAGCTGAAGACCTCTATGCCGCATTTTTTGAGAACCTTCTTTGCGATACAGCCGGCAGCTACGATTGTCGATGTATATCTGCCGCTGAAAATGCCGGCGCCTATTGAATCGTCGGCCTGGCCGTATTTTATGAACGACGCGTAAGAAGCGTGTCCCGGCCTTGGTGTGCGGTTGGTGTCCTGGTATTGTTTAATGTGAATAAAATGCCTGTCGAGGTTTGGGATAAGGATAGTCAAAGGCGTGCCGTTGGTCAGACCCTTATTGCCTGCGTTCTCGACGGTATCTGCGGCGTTTGTGCCGGTGTAAATTATCGGCAGGTCGGGTTCCTTGCGGGGAGAGCTGAGTTCATCGGCTCCCGGCTTTCGCAAGAGCAAATCGCCGTAGATTTCCTGCTCTGTTATGCTCATAGCAGGGGGATGACCCTGAACAACAGCCGTCAGACCGTCCTGATATGAACCGCCGGCGACGGTTACCTGAAACATTCTTCCAAAATGACAGCCTATCATCTCTGTAAATCTCCTATATTGGGGTTATATTTTGTCCGGGGATGTATTATATGTTATTTATAAAAAATTTCAAATCTTTCCCAAAAATCAGGAAAAGACTTTCCGACGCATTTTTCATTTTCGATTTGCTGATTTCCGATTGCCAGTCCTGCGGCCGCAAAGCTCATAGCTATCCGGTGGTCGTTATGCGGGTCTATTATCGCTCCTTTTACCATGTCCGGATCGCCCTCGACAGTCAGGCTGTCTTCATCACAAAAGGCATTTACGCCCATTTTATTCAATTCGCCCGCCACGACGGCCAATCTGTCGCATTCCTTGAATCTTAAATGACCGATATTGGTAAATTTGCTCTTGCCTTTGGCAAATGCCGCGGCGACAGCAATTGGCGGAACAAGGTCGGGAATGTTGCTCATATCCTGCTCGATAGCGGCAAGTTCGGCGCCGTTGAGCCGGATTGAATCTTCCAGATAGTCGATCTTGCAGCCCATTTTCCTGAGCAAATCGACGAATGCCTTGTCTCCCTGTTTGCTGTTTTGGTACAGACCCGTGACGGTTATTTTAGAACGGCAGATTGCTGCGGCAAGGAAGAAAAATGATGCACTGCTGTAATCGCCTTCAATTGTTATTTCTCTTGCGGAGTATTTTTTTCCGCCGCCGACGATAATCTCTTTGTAATTTTTATTTACCGCGTCAATGCCGAAATCAGACATCATTTGCAGGCTTATATCGAAGTATGGTCTTTCGGTCATCTCGTCAATGCATTCGAGCAGACAATCTTTTTGAGCATAGGGCGCCGATATTACCAGTGCGCTGAAGTACTGGGAGGTTTTCGAGCCTTTCATTTTGGCCTGTCCCCCCTTTATGCCTCCGCCGTGAATTTTAATCGGCACAAAACCGTCGTTTTTGAGATAATCTATTTTGCAGCCAAGCTGTCTGATTTCGCTGACGAGCTGGTCAACGGGTCTTTCCTGAATTCTTGGCGAACCGGTCAGGATGACGGGCTTGTTTGACAGGCAGGCGGCAGCGGTGAGGAAATTCATTGTTACGCCGGATTCACCGACATTTAAATTCGTGCCGGTCGGCTCAAATTTTCCGCCGCAGCCGTTGATGATGACCTGATTGTCTTTCAGCTTTATACTGATGCCGAGCTGCTTAAGACAAGCGAGCATATTACGCTGGTCTTCGGCGAGCAGGGGCCTGTTTATGACCGTCTGACCGTCCGCCAGTGCGGCAATCGCCATAGCCCTGAGCGTATGCGCCTTGGACGGCGGGGCGGTTATCTCAACATCCCGGTTTTCTATTTTTTTAATCGTTTTCATAAGTATATGATTTGTATTAAATACTAAAGTAAAATAGGGGGAAACACAATTCAAAAATTGTTTAGCCGTTGTCGGTACGACAACGATATTTCTCTTGTTTTTCACCATTTTTTGGTTATTTTGTTTTTAGGCCGCCGTGCCGGCGGCCGCTAAACAACGGAGAGATTATGATAATCGCCTATCATGTGATTTTTACTACTTATGGTACCTGGTTGCCGAATGACCCAAGGGGTTCATATTCCAAAGAAATTTATAATGAACAATTACAATTGTTGGGCGAAATCAAATATGGCCGTCAAATACCGCCGCCGAAAAAACTGATTATGAAGTTTTATTCTGAAGCAATTCTATCTTTGGGCAGGCCCGCCTATTTTATAAATGATGACACAAGGTCTATTGTTGCGGCGGGTTTCACAGAAGTGGTTAAGAGATTAAATGTTGATGTGCCAGCTTGTGCTATAATGAACGACCATATACATTTGCTTGTTCTTCGTTCAAAGTACAGGATTGAATATCTTGTTAATCAATTTAAAGGCGCTGCGACGAAGGCGTTAAATCTGGAACAAAGCCCCTGGACGCGAGGCTGTTGGAAGGTTTTTATAAATAATGCTGAAACACTTAAGGCGGCAATGAAATATGTAGATGCCAATCCTGCAAAAGCCGGCCTTACCGCACAGAGGTGGAATTTCGTCAAACCGTTATTCTTATAGTTTAGCCGTCGCCGGTACGGCGACGAGTTTAGGCCGCCGTGCCGGCGGCCGCTAAACGGGTTATTTTATAAATCCAAAAACTTTTAACCAGTATTCCGTTTCGGCAGCGCTTATTCCGAGATATTTTGCCGGCGGCTCGGATTTTTTTCTCATCTTTTTCTCGATTTTTTTTACGGCCTCTATCCAGAAATCGAGCGAGCTTATCGCCGTTGCTTTTCTTCTGCCGGCCGCGGCTTTGACGCGTCTGTCGCTGCTGATTACCGTCAAACTTTTTGGCGCCGAATTTTCCAATACTAATTTTTCAATAATATCATCGGCTTCTTTACTCCTGCCGGAGAAAACAACTTCAAGGTTTGCCGAATTGTTAAAAACGGTTTTGTCTCTGGGGCCGATGCCGTCAAAAATAATCGTCCCTCTGCTTTTCGTTATAGTCAAATACCTGCTTATAATATGGCAGATTTGAATATCGGTGATACCGGCGGTTTGCTCCGAAATATTCTGCACCGCCCGCAGCAGGTTGTAGCCGTCGATTATCAGCACATTAATTTTCCTGTACCGAGTATCTTATTTCGCCGCCGACGATTGTATATTCGATTTTGCCTTTGACTTTCCAGCCGTTGTAAGGGCAGTTTTTGCTCTTGGAGCGGAATTTGTTCACATCAACCTTATACTCAAAATCGGGGCCGATAATGGTAATATCAGCCTGTTTGCCTTTGCCGAGAGTTCCCTTATCGATGCCAATAATTTTTGCCGGCCTTTGTGTCATAATCGAGACAAGCTGCGGCCAATCAATTATTTTCGGCTCAATCAGCGCCTTGATATACAGGC
>JAQTQF010000225.1 GCA_028712345.1 Phycisphaerae bacterium
GTTGAGGCGACCATAACCGAATCAGGCCCTGTAAGGGTTACGCTCGAAATAAAACGAACCTATGGCGATTCCACTTTTATTCAGAATATATCCCTTTCGCCTGCCGGCGCATCGGACATAGTCAGCGTCCAGAACCTCGTTGACTGGAAAACGCAGGGTACGCTTCTAAAGGCCTCTTTCCCGATGGCAGTCTCAAATACGACGGCAACCTACGACCTCGGTATGGGAACAATCCAGCGGCCTAATAATCAGTCGAGTCTTTACGAAGTCCCCGCACAGTGGTGGGCGGATTTAACCGCTCCCGGCGGCAGTTACGGCGTGGCGATTCTCAACGATTGCAAATACGGTTGGGACAAACCGGCCAATAACATCCTGCGGCTTACATTGCTTCATACCCCCTCGGTCTCATCGAATTATCCCGACCAGGCAACTCTCGACATCGGCCAGCACAAATTCGCTTACGCCCTCACCGGCCATTCAGGAAATTGGACAGCCGCAAATGTTCCCGCAAAAGCCGAACTGTTCAATCAGCCGCTAAGAGCCTTCCAGACAGCCAAACACAGCGGCTCGCTCGGAAACAGTTATTCATTCGTGCAGATAAGTGCCCCGCAGGTGGCCGTCAAGACGGTGAAAAAGGCCGAGAGAAGCAGCGAGATAGTCATAAGACTTCAGGAGCTCTACGGCAGCGATGTAAACAATGTTGTCATTTCCGCCGGAAGCGGAATCGCCTCTGCTCGCGAGGTAAACGGTTCGGAACAAAATATCGCTCCCGTAACGCCAATCGACGGCAATATAGTTATAAATATGACCAAATATCAGCCGAGAACTTTTGCTCTCACTCTCAACTCGGCTCCTGCAAGCGGCTCTTTACCCGCGACCCAGACCGTTACGATGCCTTATAATCTTGATGCCGTCAGCTCCGACAACAACAGAAGCGACGGCAATTTTTACAACGGAATCACCTTCGCCGCCGAATTGCTGCCAGCGGCTATGACCTGCGAGGATATTCCGTTTACCCTTGGCTCCTCGGCTGATGGAAGCAATAATGCCCTGACCTGCGCCGGCCAGACAATCTCGCTGCCGAGCGGCTATGAGAGTCTGTATATTCTGGCAACCTCTCGAAACGGCGATACGAACGGTAATTTTACCGCCGGCGCCCAAACCGTCGAACTGTCCGTACAGGATTATACCGAGAATGTCGCAAACTGGGGCAGGGACGGCGATATCGCTTATATCAAGGACGATGTGGTAGCGTATGTCGGCACTCATCGCCACAGTTCTTCGGCCAATGAAGCCTATGTATTCTCTTATCTGTATCTGTATAAAATTGCTCTTCCCGCCGGTGCTGCATCGGTAACATTACCGGCAAACGATAAGATTGCGATTTTCGCTATGACCGTTGCGAACAATCAAAACGACAAAACGCGCTCCGCGGCTCGAATGTATGATGATTTGCCCTATATCCCCGGCATAACTCCTCCGCCTCCAAGAGAAAATCTTGCGCTGCTCAAACCAGCAACCGCCGACAGTTATGTCAACGCCGCCGAATCGCCGGACAAGAGCGTTGACGGCCAGCGATATACAAAATGGTGTGCCGTTGCCGCTACTGTCATACCTCATTGGCTAAGGGTTGATTTGCAGCAGGAATATATGGTCGATAGTTTTACCGTTCGTCATTCCGGCGACGGCGGGGAACCGGCCAAATGGAACACCAGAGATTTCAGCATCCAGAAAAGTCCCGACGGTCTCAGCGGTTGGGAGAATGTTGTTTCTGTTACCGGGAATACGCAGAGCATTACTTATCATTCCATCACGCCGACTCTGATGCGGTATGTCAGGCTTTATATCACACAACCGACGCAGGATAGCGATAAGGCGGCAAGAATCTATGAACTCGAAGTCTATGGCTCAACCGACAGCGACGGCGATGGCATCGGCGACGATACCGACAACTGCGTATCGACCCCCAATCCCGATCAGGCAGACAGCGATGGTGACGGAATAGGAGACGCCTGCGAATGTTTTGCCGCCAATCTTGACGGCATAGACCCTGTCAATTTTGCCGATTTCGCAATCCTTGCCGGCCAGTGGTATTTAAGCGGTTCAGGCCTCTCGGGCGATACGAATAAAGACATGACGGTAGATTTCCTGGATTTGCTGCAATTGACTCAGCACTGGCTTGACAACTGCGGACAACCGTAATTTTTTTTGGTATTTTTAATTAGCCACGAATTAACACGAATAAAAATAATATTTTTATCAGTGTAATCCGTGAAATCCGCGGTTAAACAAATTTTTTAAACCACGCAATCGCTGCCTGGGCAACCTCATTATGGTCAAACGCCATATCGCTCGGCAGCTTGTCAATATCGAACCACTGTGCATCAGCGGCATCATCGCCGCTCTTGATTTCTGTTTTTTCCGTTGTGCCGATAAACACGACGGTAATATTCCTGCCCCGCGGGTCTCTGCCGACTTTGCCGAAGGTGTAAAACTGCGATAATTCAACACCGTTCAAACCGGCCTCCTCGGCAAGCTCTCTTGCCGCGGCGGTTTTAAGTTCTTCGTCCATATCCACAAAGCCGCCGGGGAAAGCCCACTGCCCCTTAAAAGGCTCATTGCCGCGCTTTATCAGAAGTACCTTTGCTTTGGTCCCGCTCGTATTAAAAACTATAGCATCGACCGTCACCATCGGCCGGGGCCAGTCGTAAATATATTTATTTTTTTCTGACATACCGGAATTTTAGCATTTCAGGCCGAAAAATAAAGCCAAAAGACGATTGCTAAAAACGCCATTTCGATTAAAATACCAGATTGTTTAGCCGTCGCCGGTACGGCGACGCGATGAACTCCTAATATATACCGGGGGTTCATACTGACATTATTATATGAAAAAAAATATAAAAAATAGGGTTCTCGAATTGAAACTGCCGGATGACTGGCAGGGCTTCGCCGTTGAAAAATGGGCTGATTTCGCGTTTGATCCTGAAAAATTGACTGAAAATCCCGATAGGGTATTTAAATTAGATGGGCAGAATGTTACGGGATTGAAGACGATTGATGATAACGGCAAAGAAGTCTCTTTCGTTTTCAAGAAAACCATAAGCGGATTCTGCGCCAAATCCGCCTTTGATTTTTTAAGAGACCCAAAATCGGTAAAAAATTTAAGTCTTGCCGTTGAATTGAAGAACAGGCAGATAGACTCCGCAGAACCAGTGGCTGCGCTGTGGCGAAAGAGGCGATTCAAATCCATAGAAAATATTTATCTGACTGAATACATTCCGGATTGTATGAGTTTGTATGATGTCGCCTTCGGGAAAAACAGCCAAATCGTTTCGGACTTCAGCGTTAAAAAATCCGTTATCACTGCGGTTGCCGAGCTGATTGCGAGTTTGCACAAGGCCGGCTACTGGCACAGAGACTCCAAAGCCGGAAATTTTATAGTATATAAAAACAGCGCCGGCGTTGACAAAACTAAA
>JAQTQF010000226.1 GCA_028712345.1 Phycisphaerae bacterium
GTTTCAGTGTTATTAAGAATTGCTTCGGAGCCCATACCACCAGGTATGTGATTTGCGACTATTCCGTTCTCTTCAAGCAACATGGCGGTACCTTGGCCACACGAGATTACTTTTGCTGAATGAAAAACTCTGCTGTCGTAACCTGAATCTTTCAGAGCTTCAAAAAATATACGCACAGAGATCTTGCTGGTAAATATTGCATAGCCAAAATAGCGGTTGCGTAACTGCTCAACTATTTTCGGAAGTCTCTCGCATTCCTTCTTGTCACGTATTACTTTGACTGCCGGCCAATGCAGGA
The DNA here is from genome assembly GCA_028712345.1 of Phycisphaerae bacterium. Classification (GTDB taxonomy): domain Bacteria; phylum Planctomycetota; class Phycisphaerae; order Sedimentisphaerales; family UBA12454; genus GWC2-45-44. The sequence goes on from JAQTQF010000226.1 coordinate 299, forward strand.
TCGTACCCATAGTTCTGAAATTTGACGGGTCAAGACCTGTGAATAGTATTCTGGGTCTGTTCGGGGACAATTTGTTATCTTCAGCAGCTTTACCAACGATGAGTATGGCTGGCGATTGCATAGAAGCATCCTGTGCCAAATCAGCTATATTATTCAAACTACCCTTAACCTGGTTTTGCCAGGGCATGTCAATACGTTCGAGAAGTGCAGCAGGACAATTCTCAGGCCATCCGTCATTTATGAGGTTATCTACAACCTTATCGAGAACACTGACGCCCATGAATACAACAAGTGAATCTGCCTTGGGAAAAGACCCGTTTAGTTTTCCCCCGGCACATCTGGCAGTAACTACGGCAAACGACGGTGATTGCTCGCGTTGCGTCAGGGGCAAATCAGTCAAACATGGCCCTGCCGTAGCAACAGTCAGGCCGGGGATAACTTCGCAAGGCACTTTGTTTTTCAATAAAAAGATCAATTCTTCCATACCACGGCCAAAGACATGGGGGTCACCTGTTTTAATTCTGGCAACGTTTTTCCCTTGTCTTGCCATATTGAGCATTAACTTATTAATTTCATCCTGACTATGGCGGCTATTTTCATTTGCGAGCCATTCAATACGCTTGGTCTTCAGCGATACACCAAGGTCATCAAGAAACGTTTTTGGCAACAAGCTATCACATATAAGTATATCGGCTTTTCTGATGGCCCTGAGACCACGAATGGTAAGCAAATCTGCAGAACCCGGCCCAGCACCTACAATGTATATTGTTCCTATACTCATTTAGTGAATTTACTCCTGCCTAGGTCAAGCGGCTTCAAAAAATCAATTAGTTCAAGATCACTTTCTCTGACCACGAGAGCTAATGAGCCCTGTCCGGGTGTATGAGGAAATAACTTTTCTGAAAACACCTCCGTAATACGATCCGTTAGCCCCAATCGAATCAGGCCTGCACAGGCTAAAATCAATGCGTCGAACTTTCCTGCATCGAGTTGTTCAATCCTATTCTGAACATTTCCACGAACATCGACAATCTTAAGGTCCGTTCGCAATCGAGCAAGGTTCTCTTGACGTCGGATACTGGATGTCCCAATAATTGACCCCTCAGGTAATGATTTCAGTGGTAGATTACCCTTCGAAATAAAACACTCCCAGGGAGCGATACTTGGCGTAATGGCAGCAACTATCAGTCCTGATATAAGTTTTTGTGGCAGATCTTTTGCGCTATGAATAGAAATGTCTATCTCGCCCGCCAATAAAGCCTGATCGATATCGTGAGTGAAAAAATCATCATTCCGAACTTGTGGAAGAGGAGTTTTCTTGTCTCTATCACATGGTGCGCTAATGAATATCTCTTCTATTTTTATACCTTCAGTCAACGCTTTCAGTAAACCTTGAATCTCAGCGACTTGAGCTTTGGAAAGTTGACTTCGTCTTGCACCTATGCGAATAATCCCAACCGGCGGTTTAACCATATTGTTGGTGCTATGCCAAATCAGCGTTTGCTCAACAGCCTTTAAACGGGCAGTGGTGATACTTCTGACTTTTTCGACAGTCAGATCAATTTGCGGTATTTCCTTCAGACCAAAGTAGCCGGATTTATTGTCCTCTTGCCGGAGAATATCCCTGTATCCTTCAATATCAATGATAAACGGCAATTTGCAGTTCTTAAGAGCGGCAATCGCTTTGGGTGTCAATTCGGAACAAATGATTAAAACATCTGTACAACTAAGAAAACTGCCTATTTCATCTGTATGATAAATTGGATATCCAATATTTTGCGAAGCAGCTGTCTTGTCAAAATGCCTTGAAAAATTAACAACCCTGTAGCCGGAGGTAATAATTTTTTCGATTACAGAGGTGGATAAGCCGCCATTACCCACAACCAGAATATTGGCATTCGGGATATGGTTGACATTCTCATTAATTAAAGACATTATATTTGATGCCCATGATTTACCGCCAGGGGTAAGACTGCTTGATTGACGTATCATCTTTGCTGCCAGCAGCACAGATGAAAAAGTTTCATATAACTGTGACTTTTCAATATTAATCCATTTTGCCATAGCACATCGTACTTGGCTAACGATTTCGGTCTCACCCAAAAGAGGTGAATCAAGTCCCAGGCAAATATTAAGGAGATGATAATAAGCCATATGTTCGTGCTTATATTGTATATTTGTTTTACACTCATCCCAGGATAAGCCAAGTGCTTCTCTTAATTTATGTAATATCTCTCGGGCCAGTTGTCGTGAAGGCTTGTTTTGAATGTAGCATTCCCATCTTTGGCAAGTAGCCAATATAAGAACTTTATCCTGTGCAAAATTATTTTGAGCGAATATACTTTCAAAGTTTTTTAACCTATTAAAAGTCTCCCTACTCAATAATGCTCTGTCAAAACCAAACATTATCAGTTGTTGCAGCGACTCATTAGGTTGTTCAATATGTGCCGCTATCCTGTTTCGGATAGCAGTGGAATATCGGCAGTTAATCCCGTTGGAATGCACGGCAACTGTAAGCATTTCATTTTTATATGTTGCCGGAAAGATTACTTTTGAATGTCTCCCGGAAGAAACCACACAATATAGCTTGCCAAGTCTCTGCGCATCTTTGCCTATCTCGATATTGAGTATTCGGTCGGAAGTTGCCGCAATAATAAAATCGTAATTAGTCAGATATTCAGACTGATATTCTGATTGTACCCAACATAATTGGCCAGTCTTGCTAAGACAATTAAGCCTATCAGTAATCGAAGGGGATAAAATGGTAACTGATGCGTTTGCGTTAAGGAGTGTTTTGGTCTTTCTTGCGGCAATTCTGCCGCCACCAACAATGAGACATCTAACTTCAGTCATATCTATGCCGAGCGGCAAATAAACAGTCTGATGGTTCAGTGCCTTGTCTTTTACTTCTATATCATTTTTTTCAATTAACTTATTCATTAACTCCATCAATTAAAAAGTGTCGTGCTGATATACCGTTCGGCGGTATCAGGCAAAATGACAACAATTAGCTTGTCGGTATTTTCTTGACGTTTTGCTACTTTAATCGCTGCCTCTACAGCTGCTCCTGACGATATTCCGGCAAAAGTACCTTCCTCTTTAGCTAAGCGTTTTGCCATATCAAACGATTCGGTATTGGTTATTTGCATCACCTCATCAATAAGCTCCTT
>JAQTQF010000227.1 GCA_028712345.1 Phycisphaerae bacterium
GAATGGGGGCACCAAAAGCCTCTGTGTTACCAATTACACCACCGGGTTTAAGTCTTTTGAAATTAAATAGTTAAACCCAATCATTGAAAATATGAAACAAAAAGACAAAATAGCACTTAAATATAAAATTTCAAATTTTCAACTTTTCTGTTTTCACGGTGGCCGTTAGTACGAGCCGGTTGGGTCCTGTCGGAGGTTTGAGCCGGTTATGCCGTGATTCTACCGGCCCCACATTCCTATTGCTACCCCGTTCGACAGGGACTTGGGCAACACTATACTAAACCTCTATCGGCAAAGCAAGCATTTTCCCTGCACTAAATTAGCTGTTTTCAATACTGATAACGCCGATTTTAAACACGCCCTGCCAAAAAAATGATTATAATCCTTTTCATCTGCATCAGCCTTTAATTGACTTATCGCCGTTATGATTGTAAAATCCTGTAATTCAGTTACTTAAAGGGAGAATTTTGTGGACATAAAAGGTGTCGTTCTGGCCGGCGGAACAGGTTCCCGCCTGATGCCCCTGACTAAGGTTACAAATAAACATCTATTGGCTGTCGGTAAAAAACCGATGATTTACTACCCTGTCGAAAAACTTGTCTCGGCTGGTATCAGAGAAATACTCATCGTAACCGGTGTCGAACATATGGGCGATGTGGTAAATCTTCTCGGCAGCGGAAAGGATTTTAACTGCCGATTCACTTACAAAGTTCAGGATTCTGCCGGCGGTATCGCTCAGGCGCTTGCGCTGGCGGAAAACTTCGCGGCGGGCAGCGGAATTACTGTTATACTCGGTGATAATATTTTCAGTGCGTCTCTCAAGCCGCATCTTAAAAAATTCGCTAACCAGAAAACCGGCGCAAGGGTACTGCTGAAAAAGGTTTCTCATCCGCAGCGGTTCGGAGTTGCTGAAATTTCGTGCGGCCAAGTCGTGAAAATCGTCGAAAAACCAAAAAGACCAAAAACGAATTATGCCGTTACGGGAATTTATTTTTATGACAATTCCGTTTTCGAGATAATTAGAACTTTAAAACCTTCCGGCAGAGGCGAGCTGGAAATTACCGATGTTAATAATTGCTATATCAGCCGTAAGCAGATGGGTTACGCTATGCTAACCGGCTGGTGGACGGATGCCGGTACTTTTGAATCACTGGCAAAAGCAAATGAACTTGTTATGAAGGATGCGCGGAAATGAAAAAAGATATCGCGGTACTAAAAAGAGTTTATTCGGACGGCTCGATAGTCGTTACGGGCGCGGGAGGTTTGATTGAAGGCGTGAAAGTCAAGCCCGCGAAGGTCTTTCCGGACGAAAGAGGCAGGCTCGGCGAGATTTTGCGGTGCGACGACGAATTGTTCGAGAAATTCGGTCAGATTTATTTCACGACCACCTATCCGGACATAGTAAAAGCGTGGCACTGGCACAAACTTCAGACTGACAATTTCTATGTCGCAAAGGGCACAATCAAAGTTGCCCTTTACGACACAAGAGAAAGTTCCAAAACAAAAGGCTCGGTCAATCAAATCTATATGAGCGAACGAACGCCTGCAGTTTTGAGAATACCGCCGGGAGTATGTCACGGCTGGATGTGCGTCGGGAATGAGGAAGCTTACATTATCAACCTTACGACAGAGGCTTATAACTACGCTCAGCCGGACGAGTTCAGAATCCCTCCGCACGAAAACGATATTCCATACGACTGGACGCGAAAAGATGGCTAACAAAATAGTTCTGCTCGGCGGACGCGGTATGCTCGGTTCCGAGGTTTATGCTCTGTTTGCCGAGGGAAATATTACCGCTCTCGATTTGCCGCAGTTTGACATAACCGATAAAACTCAGCTCGCAGAAGCAATGGGCGATTGTGATGTGGTGATAAATTGCGCGGCATTTACCGATGTTGAAAAAGCTGAAAGCCAGTCGGCTTTGGCTCATAAAGTAAATGCCGAGGCAGTTGGCAACCTGGCTCAGATTGCCAACAGAAAAAATATTTATGTAATACACATCAGTACTGACTTTGTTTTTGACGGCAAAAAGGCAGGCTCTTATGCGGAGACTGACCCGGTAAACCCAATAAATGTTTACGGTCAAAGCAAACTCGACGGCGAAATACTGTTATCACAAAATCATAATTTATACTCCATAATCCGGGTTCAGTGGACTTACGGCAAAAACGGCAATAATTTTATAACCAAGCTGATCTCGCTCTCAAAGCAGCGAAACAGCTTAAAGGTTGTTAACGACCAGTTCGGCTCGCCTACTTCGACCATAGAAGCCGCCAAGGTAATAAAAGAATTTGTCTCAAAAAAGTCGCAGGGTATTTTTCATTATGCCGCTGCAGGACGAGCCAGCCGATATGAGATAGCAAAATTCGTCTTTGAAAAACTCAAAATGAAAACGGAATTAATTCCGTGTCAAACGGGCGAGTTTAAAACTGCGGCCCAAAGACCTTTGAACAGCAGCTTTTGCTGTGACAAAATACAGACATTGCTTGCCGAACCGATTGCAGGGTGGCAAAAACCATTGGAAACTTTTTTGGAAACGCTATGATGAGAAGAATTCTTGTTACCGGCGGAGCGGGTTTTATAGGAAGCAATTTCATAAGACTGATTCTGACTGAACAGCCGGACTGTTTTATTGCCAATCTTGACAATCTGACTTATGCCGGCAATCTCGAAAATCTCGAAGGATTTTTGAATCATAAAAATCATGCGTTTGTCAAAGGCGACATCTGCGACGGTAAAATCATTGAAGAGACCATCGACAAATACAAAATTGGCACCATAGTAAATTTTGCCGCCGAAAGCCATGTTGACCGTTCAATCACGGGGCCGAAAATTTTTATCGAAACTAATGTTACCGGTACATTAACGCTGCTTCAGGCGGCCTGCGATAAAAAAATAGAAAAATTCGTACAGATTTCCACTGACGAAGTTTACGGTTCGCTTGGAGCGGAAGGAAAATTTACCGAACAGTCGCCCTTGAGTCCAAATTCGCCATACTCGGCAAGCAAAACCGCCGCTGACCACTTGGTCTGCGCATTCGGACATACATTCGGACTGAATTACAATATCACCCGCTGCTCAAACAATTACGGCCCATATCAGTTTCCCGAAAAAATGATACCGCTTATGATAAACAACGCTCTGGCGGATAAACCTCTACCGGTTTATGGAGACGGATTGAATGTTCGCGACTGGATACATACCGAAGACCATTGCAGGGCAATATGGAAGGTTCTAACCGACGGCAAAGACGGTGAAATTTACAACATCGGCTCCAGTAACGAAAAAACAAATCTTGAAGTCGTAAAAACAATACTCAAGCTTATTGGTAAGCCGGAGTCGCTGATAACATTTGTCAAAGACCGGCCCGGCCACGACAAGCGATATGCGATTGACTCGTCAAAAATAAATTCGCAGCTCGGCTGGCGGGCACAAATAAATTTTGAACAGGGTATGAAAGAA
>JAQTQF010000228.1 GCA_028712345.1 Phycisphaerae bacterium
AACCTTCCCACGCGACGGCTCAACCGTACAGGAACTTTTTCATTATGCCGATATGGGACTTCTTGAAGCCAAACGAAGCGGTAAAAACCGCGTTTATCTCGTCGGCAGCGAAGACAAATCAGCCCAATAAACCCCCGGAAAACCAAACTCGAATTCTTCTTTTATATTCTTGCCACTTCCGTCGGCCCAATGAGTTTATATTTTATACCTCTCCACTTGATTGTCCTTCCAAAAGCAGAACTGATTATGCAACCCAATAAAATTAATGACCATATAGGACCACCGAGACAATCGGCTATTGCCGCTGTTCGCATTTTTTCAGCTTCCGAGGCAAGCAATTTAAAAATCATTTTCTGACGCATAATCGCCCTTGCTGCCTGACCTGTGAAAAAGACAACTGATGCCGTTAAAAAAATCCCCCAGTGCCCTGAGCTATTCATCGCTGTAACAAATGCCAAAACGGCAAATCCCCAAAATCCCAAAAAACCGAATGTTCCACAAAATAAGGCGAATAACCATGAGCCCGGCATAGTAACCCTGGTGATGAGGAACTGCCTTCTTGCGAACTCAAAGAAGCTTGGCCAGTTGGTCTGTTCAAAAGACGCTACCAGACAGGCTGGGACGAAAGCCACTAACATTTTGGCCCTTTTAACTGCTCTGCTGATTGTCAAATCGTCGCTCGCCGCGTTCTTCCAGATTTCATCAATGCCGAGTTTTCGAAAAACATCAACTTTAACCGCCATCGAGCCGCCCCATGCTTTATTAAAAATTGTCGGACCAATAAACTGGGTTACTCTTGCGTTAATAGCAGACAGCGCCAGTGTTGCGAGATTATTTTTCAAAGGCACATACCAGCGGTATCCGGTCGATACACCGTTCTTTTCTTGTCGCAGCGGATAAACAATATGATTTATCCAGTCGCTGCGAACACAGGCATCCGAATCGGCAAACGCAAGAACTTCAACATTTGGGCTGATATTCGCAACGGCATAAAGCATATTATGCAGCTTCTGACTTCCATTCAACGATATCCCCGACAAAAGAACTCTTACGCTAAAAGCCTTTGTCTGACCTTTAAATTTTTCTTTAAGTTTCCCCAGCCGTTCATAAGCAGGGTCCTCTGCGCTTTCGGTCACAAATATTATCTCGTAATTATTATAATCAAGCTTAAAAAAAGAACTGATGTTTTCATCGAAAGCGGTATCAATCCCTTTGCACGGCAGAATCAGGGCAACCGACGGCTTGTAAACAACGCGTTGTCTGGCAGCCTTGTCCAGAACATATCTGCAATTATGGTAAACCTGAAATACAAACAAAATCTGTATTAGAATAAAAATAATCGCTGTTATATACAATAATATCATATCCGCCGATCTTTCAGCCAATACTCGCTATCGGCACCAGAGAGCCAATCAGAGTTTTTATGTCATATTGACGATTTAATTCGATATGCAGTATATGCCCGTGATTGTGCTGCGAGTCGATAATAATTAGATTTTCGTCATTGCTCATCCAGCCGCTTTCCTGAACCTGATGGCCAAGCACAAAAAAATCAACTCCTAATTTTTCCGCAAGCACTTTAAGTGATTCTATGCCCTGTCTTCTGCCCCATGTTAAAAGATACGCGGAGTTCGGCCTAACGATATCGCTTATTTTCAGTTCTCTGCTAAAAATTGAAAAATCATATTTTTCAATTGTCCTGTCGGAAGGCAGCGAATGCGAAAGCCATATTCCATTCGAACACTTAACCGCCAGAGGCTGAGAGAAAAGAAATCTTTCTATAGCGCTTTCAACCTCTTGTATTTCGCCGCCAAATCGTCTTTTCATTGCCTGGCGCATTGAGGCGTTCATTTCTCTGCCGTTTTTCATCACTTCGCTATTGGTTATAAATGCCGTATCGTGATTGGCAAGAATTATATGCACCCTGTCAGGAAATTTTATCTTCAACCTGGCAACATCGGCAAGCAAATCGAATGAAAGACATCCGCCCTGCTCGTCTTCCGGTCCGCCGTGTATTATTTCCTGAAGCAGAAGGTGCCTGCCCTTATTTTCTTCGAGACTGGAATAAGCAACAATTCTCTCGAAATTGCGTCGATGTCCGTGAAGGTCGCCGGTTATAACAATATCCCCTTTTTCCGGCAGAACTATCAGATTATGCTGCCTGTAAGAATCCGCCTGATTGGCCTTAATTCCCGCTTCGAGCAGGTCTATAAAATCCGCTGCCATTATTGACCACCAACTTTTTTGGCAAATATACTGTGAATAAGAACATCGAGCCTTGAAATAAGTTCCGGCATAGACACCGGCCTTTCTCCCGGTTCTTCCTTGACGCAGTCAACAACAAGCTTTGAAATTCCGGGCGGGATTTTTCGATGGACCTGATGCGGAGCAAGAAAATCTCTTTGCCCAAGCATAGCCGACAAATCGTTATTCTGCGGTATCAGGGTCGGAACTTTTTTGCCCGTAAGCGCCCAGTACATTGTAGCGCCAAGATTAAAAATATCGGTTCTCTGATCGAGGTGTCTTCTTTTGACCTGTTCGGGAGCAATGTAATCCGGCGTACCCTGAATTCTGGGTTTGATTGTCCCTATTTTGCAGCCTTGCCCAAGGTCTATAACTCGTATCTCTCCTTTGCCATTTATAAGGATATTATTCGGCTTGATATCGCAGTGCAGATACCCCTGCTGGTGCATAGCGTTAAGGCCGGTGGCAACCATACGAAATACCAGCAGCACATCGCCTAAACTGAGGGTCTTTGATTTTTCAAGGGTCTCGCCCTCGAATATTTCCATCGACAGTAACAACTCCCTTACCCTAAACATCTTGCGTATTTTTATCAGTTTGTGGCATTTTCTCAGATAAGGGTGCTGTACCACTTTGGAAACCTTATATTCATTTGTAATTTGCTCGAAAATCCGGTCGTCTTCCGGCTTTTCGTAAATAGCTCGTTTTAGCGCAACGGTATTACCCGTCCCCTCGTCAATCGCCAGGTAAATCGTACTGCGGGCGCCGGTTCCGAGCTTCTTGATAATCGTAAAACCTGATAATTCGAGCCTATCAATTGCCATAGTCAATATTATATCAATTACAAAAGATTTTTAAATAAACTTCATAAACGCCTGACCATATATTAAAGATATTTTCAGGCCACAAAGCTTGGCATAATATCCTAAATTTAACAATTTGTCCAGTTTTTAGCTTTTTTTAACGATTGTAAACAGTTATACTTGACAGATTAGGAAAAACTTGGAAAATTCCTGACAATTTGTGAGTTTTTGCAATTATTCCCCGATAGCTCAATCGGTAGAGCGAGCGGCTGTTAACCGCTAGGTCGTAGGTTCGAGTCCTACTCGGGGAGTTCAAAGAAGCTTTATGGGATTATTTCTGTAAGGCTTTCTTTATTGGAGCAGAGGTATGTTCTGGGTGTATGTGTTGGTAAATCGTGA
>JAQTQF010000017.1 GCA_028712345.1 Phycisphaerae bacterium
CTGCCGGCACATTAATCGTAAACGGCGATGCAACTTCGACGATTAACGGCTATATCGGCAGCGGCCAGATTACCGCTTACGGTGGAGCGGGTACTGTAAATGTTAGCTACAATACTCCAAACGCCGGTAAAACCACGGTAACAGCTACAAGCGGTGTTATTAACAGGAAAAAGAGTCCATACCTGCTCTATCCTGGCATTAATACGCAGATGACTGTTCTGTGGCAGGTTGATGCTACTGGGATTTGCAATATTGCCTGGGGTACGAGTACGAGTTATTCGTCCGGAAATGTCAATACGACCGAGTATGGCAGCGACCATCAGCATAAGTACAATATCACCGGTCTTACGCCTGGTACGAAGTATTATTATCGGGTTACAATGGGATCAACCAGCCGGACTGGTAGCTTCAGAGCTGCTCCCGCCTCAAATGCGACGAGCGTAAAGTTTTTTATGTACGGCGATACGCGAACCCGAGGAGGCAGCAATAGCAGTGTCTGTGCCCAGATGATTTCGTCGTATAGTGCCGACTCTGCTTATCAGACTATGGTACTGCACGCAGGGGACTGGGTCTCAGGAGATAACGAAACAGCCTGGAACAATGAATGGTACAATTGGTCGAATGTAATTGCAGCGACGGCAAATATGCCGTTTATGGGCTGCGCCGGAAACCATGAAGGCGTTGGTACTGTCTTTGAGAAGTATCATCCGTTCCCCTTTGTTGCGGCTCATTATTACTCGTATGACTATGGTCCGGTTCATATTGCCGTAGTTGATCAGTACACCGCTTACACTGTAGGTTCTACCCAGTATAACTGGCTTGAAAACGACCTGAACAACAGTACAAAACTATGGAAGATTATCATTCTTCATCAGCCGGGCTGGAGCTGCGGTGGCGGCGCGCCTAATACTGTTGCAGTGCAGAATATTATACAGCCGTTGTGCGTGGATTACGATGTATCGATAGTTCTCTGCGGTCATAACCATTATTATGCTCGTGCGCTTGTCAACGGAGTACATCATCTGACAGATGGCGGCGGCGGAGCTCCGTTACACACGCCATTGTCGGGGCAGCCGTATATTGTGACTTATACTCAGTCGCTGGCCGTATCAAAGGTTGCGATTAGCGGAAATACACTGACATGTACCACTGTAGATTCAGATGGTTCAACACTTGACACATTTACTATTAACAAGTAAATCAGGCGTAAAAAAGAAGTTAAGACGGCAAATTGCCATCTGATTTCTAAAGAGTAGTCAGGCAAGAGAACGGGCGGGTCCAAAAGAGTTGCCCGTTCTCATTTTTAGTCGGTAGCGTAGATGTTTTTTGCATTCTGCCTGTCATTTAGTTGGAGTATTAAGGCGTATTGATACAGGCAGGGTTTAGCGGTTAGCTTCTGTCGTCGCGGCGGCAGAATAAAACTCCCAGTTCAAACAGGACATACATCGGCACAGCTAAGGCAATCTGGCTAATCACATCAGGCGGGGTCATAATCGCCGCTATAATAAATATTACCAGCAGAACATATTTTCTGGCCTTCTTGAGATTTTCAGTCGAAACAATTCCTATCCTGTTGGCCGCGATTATCGCAATCGGAAGCTGAAAGCACAGGCCGAAAATCAGAGTCATCGATATCATAAAACTGATATAACTTTGCAGCGTTACCTGTGTCGTCAGGAATTTTATGCCCGTATCGAAATCAATGAAAAAACTTATTACCATCGGCGCGACGATGAACAAATAAAATAATGCACCGACAGCAAACAGTCCCGAACAGGCGGGAACGATGATATATACATATTTTTTTTCATTGGGATAAAGGCCGGCGGATATGAATTTCCAAAGCTGATAAAAAACCCAGGGGCTGGAAAAAATAATACTGAAAAGCATAGCGGTTTTCAGATATACGGTAAACTTTTCCGGCAGGGTAATCGCCTGGAGCCGGGCATCGGTGTTCTGCCCGACTGCCGCAAAGTACGGCTGAGCCATAAACGAGAGAAAAAACTTTGAGAAAAACAGACATATTGTCAGGACCACTGCAAAACCCAAGAGAGCAAGTATAACCCTTAACCGCAGTTCTTCGAGGTGGTCGCCAAGCGACATTTCATTAAAATTATGTTCTGAATTTTCAGCCATATTTTCCCGCTTATATAGGAACCCATCATACCAGCAGTTTTTATATATTGCAAAGGTTTGATTGATTTTAAGGCCCGATATATATAAAATGGTCGTTATAAATTGAAAGGGCATTCTATGGGTCAGGACTATTCAGTAACCGCTAAGGTCTATAAAACCGCAGACTCCGGCGACTGGAGCATCGAGGATATGTTCGAGTATTTCAAAAAGCACGGCGCTATGAGGGTCTCCGACCTGCATATCAAAATCGGCGTTCAGCCGACTTTCAGGGTTGACGGCGATTTAATGAAACTGCGAGGACAGGTCGTTACAAGGGAAATCGCCGAAAAGCTCATCTTCCCGCTGCTCGGCGAAAAGCAAATGGCTGAATTTCGCGCAAAAAACAATGTCGATTGCTCGTATCAATTCGGCGAACTGCAATTCAGAATAAATGTCTTTATCGATAACGATGGCATCGTCGCGGCCATCAGGGCGCTGGGGCTGGATATACCCAAACTTGAAGATATTGGTTTCCCAAACGATGTTTACAAGGACATCGTCAAGCTGCAGAACGGCCTTGTACTGCTCACGGGCATAACGGGGGCGGGGAAATCAACCACTATCGCCTCTTTTCTCGACAGAATTTGCGAAAAAAAAGCCTGCCGGATTATCTCGCTCGAAGACCCCATCGAATATATTCTCAAACAGAAAAACTCGGTCGTCTCGCAGAGAGAGGTCGGCAGGGATGTGTCTTCGTTTGTGGCTGGATTAAAGGCGATGATGCGGGAAGACCCGGATGTTATTTTTGTCGGCGAAATGAGAGATGCCGAGACAATCGCGATGACCTTAATGGCGGCAGAAACTGGGCATTTGGTTTTTTCAACGCTGCATACCCGCGATGTTACCGGAACGGTAACTCGAATTCTCGATTATTTCCCGTCGTCAAGGCAGGACGAGGTTCGCAATCAGCTTTCGCTTGGCCTTGCTTATGTAATTTGCCAGAAACTGATTCCGAAAAAAGACGGCACAGGCAGGCTTATCTGTATGGAGGTACTGAACAACAATAATTACGCTTGCGCCAATATCATCAGAACGGGCAAAATCGAACAGCTTTATTCGCAGCTTCAGACAAAAACAAAAAACAAGCCGGAAGAGAATATGATGACCTTTGAGTATCATCTCGCCAAACTCGTCAAGCTCGGCAAAATCGACCTGCTCGAAGCCAAAAAGTGGGTAAATGACCATCAATGCTTCATCGATGCGATGAATACATTGATGGTTTAGAATATAGAACTCGGTCCTATGTACTCCTTACGGAGAACAGAGAAAACAGAATTTAGAGTCATTTTTAATCGCTGATTACACCGATTTTGCGGATTCTCAAATTTACTTTATGGTTTTTTATGCTTTCTCCGTAACATTTCAAGCTTTATCCGCCGTATTGGCGGATTGATATGCCGTGTTTCACACTTGATATGCGGTGTTTGATGTCGTTTATGCGGATGGTAAAGCCTGAAAACCTTGTTTTCAGGATCAAAAAGGGCAAATCATTTTTAGGACATGGTTTCGGCCGGCAAATTCCGGCCAATCCCAAATCCAAAATCGCCAATCCAAAATGGTATGCGTTATCGGGCAATAATTAAAGGGTCACCAAGGTACAAAGATACTTTTGACCAAGGAACGAGTCATCCACTGGCTTCCGCCAGTCATCCGCTGACTCCAACGAGTCTTTCGCTGCCCCCAACGGGTCATTCGGAGAGGTCTGAAGATGTTGTTTTTGGCTCAAAAACGCAGTTTTAGAGATTTTTTCGGGTGATTACTTCGTCGCTTCAGCCCGTCTTTGTTGGCGAGGCAAATAGTGTCTTCAGCTATCTTGAAAATGTAGCGAGTTTTGACGCCGGATGGTATCATTCTTTAGCTGCAAGTGTTTTTTTGTGCCGTTGCAAAATTATAACTTATTTTAAAGTAAGAAATAATGAATAAACTGAACAAAACGCAAAGAAATGTCTTATTTAAGGCTTTGCCTGATGTTATAATAGTATATGCGGTTTTATGGAGATTAGAGAGAAGATTTTTTAAGGAGAAAGAAGTTGTGAAAAAGAGGTTAGGGAAAATCGTTTTTGCTCCGGGTGAATCAAAACTCTTTCCTTCTTCATTGTCACCATATAAGTGGAGTATGCTCGATAGTAGTGGCAATGCTGTTGGTATTGGTAATTATGATGTAACAGGAGGGTTCTATTATCCTGTGGGTGATTATTATGATTACACCAAAGTATCCGTTCCTATCGAAATCGTTCCTGAACCAGCGACATTTTTATTGCTTTGCGGCGCTTTGCTGATTATTAGAGCCTTTACGAGAAGAAAAGGAGATTAAATATGAAATCTAAATTTATCACAACGGTAATATTCTTTGTGGTACTGTGTTTTACCGTTTCTACTAAGGCTTCGATTTACATTAATAGTCAGTTGTATTCAGGAAATACACTGAGCATAACCGATTCGTCTTACAATAATCTGCTGATCTCTATAAGTGGGGATTCAATTGTTAATATTTTCTATGAAGATGAGTATGTTGGACAAGATCCTACGGGTTTCTATCAGCCCGGAATTACATTTAATATTGACGCACAAGACAACGCTGTTGTTAATTTTTTCATTCCAGAAAATGATGAATTCTCTTTTTACTTGTGGGACACTGAAGATAACTTGCCATCTAATTTTTTAGATGTTTACGCTGGACTTCAAATTAGCGCGCTTAGCTATCCCTCTGCTTCTTATACAGAACTTTGGCGTTCTTACGGAGATGGTGTACCCCAAGTTCTATCCCCTCAGATTGGCTCTATTCAATTGCAGGATAGTTCTGCAATGAATTTTGTACCTGAGCCAGCCACCTTTCTTCTTTTTGGTATTGGTGGATTTCTGATTTCAAAAAAATCAAAATAATCTAAAGTTAACTCAATTTATAAAGGATTGATAAAATGAGATACATATTCCCTATACTTATAACGCTCTGTTTTATATCTTCAGCGAATGCTTTGGTATATTACTCAGATGACTGGACAAATAACGGAAATAGTGCATTGATATTCGATGATGCCAATGCACCATTTGATCCTATTGTCTGACCGCACTTGGAAATAAATACCACAACATTCACCTCAATTCTACTGTAGTTTCACCAAACTTTATTCTTTCATGCAAACATTGGGAAGTCTCCAAAGGTTGCCGAATAAAGAAAATGGGGAATACTGCCTTATACTTAGGGAAAGACCCTAATGGTGTAGCTTACTATACAGACATTTATGCGGTCGTTGACATCCGTGACCTTAGCGGAACAGACTTTACACTTTATAGAATCAAGAAGGCTATAAATCCTGAAGATCCTAATGTCCCAGACCCCAATGAGGATTCCAGATATGACTGGACGAATGATCCTAACGGCTATTTTGAGGATGCAAATCTAATGTCATATATGAATCTTTATAAACATTCTGACGAACTTAACAAGAATGTTGTAATAGCTGGCTATGGTCCTCAGAGAATATTTGGAGAACATTGTTTGACATGCAAATATCCATATGAATATGCTGTTGGATCTGGAACATTACATTGGGGGTATAATGATGTATATTCTATTGGCACAGGAACACTTAATTTGCATTACACTCCGGATGCCAATGAAGGCGATGTTCCAAATGAAGTTGGTGTAGGTGTTCTTGATTCAGGGACAGGCATTTACATATACGATGAAAATAACGATCAGTATAAGATAGCCTCTACTTTTGGGTATATAATTTGGTATATAATTGGTGGTCCTAGAGTAAGTGATTTTATAGATGAAATAGCACAAAATGTTGATGCTATGGGAACTCCAACATTTGCAGATAAGATTCTTGGGGGCTTGATACAGGATGTTAATGTTACATACCAAATCGAAAATAATGAAGAAGAACTTAACCCAGTTGATCCCAATGCAAATGAAATTACGATTACAGTAACAGTAGACGATCTGTATGAATTTGCTACCAACGGTGCAAGCCTACTCACATTGCATGTGGATGTACCAGATGAATTCGAGGATATGTTTGACCCAAATGATTTCACTTATGACTTCTGGAACGATACTTATTATTGCTATATTGATTTGAGTCAGATTAATCCAAGCAACCCTATATCGAAGTCCATAACATTGCAGGTCAATTATATGGCTGAACCAATGAGCACAGTAGAAATTGATGTGACAACTACAATTGACGACTTAACAGAAACATCTGATGACATTTCCTGTGATATTACTAATTGGAGCGATCCTTGTAGTGTGTCAGGCGTAATCTATGTTAATGACGATGCTGCAATGAGTACCAGTGGTACAAGTTGGGAATATCCATATAAAACATTGCAGGACGCAATCGCAAGAGCCATCAAAACCGGTAGCGGTATTGATACAATATGGCTTGCCGCAGGGACTTATACAGCAGGTGAAAGCGAAAGCTTTACTATCGATAAGAGTATAGAAATATATGGTGGTTTTGTCGGTAGTGAATCTGATCCTGATGAGCGAAGCAATGTTTCTAATAAAACCATAATTACGGTTTCTGATCCATGCCAGGATGTATTTTGGATGTCAACAGAAGATGCATCGCGGACTTATCTCCTTGATGGTCTTACAATAACCGGTTCAGGCCAAAGTGGCATATATCTTCGAAGAAATACACTTGATGTTCAGCATTGCGTAATCTCAGGCAATGGTGCAGGTGTAGCCGGAAATAATGCTACCCTTTCGGTTCAGGATAGTGTTTTAACATATAATGATCTTGGATTGGATATGTCATTCTCTGGAATCGCTATAGACAGAAGTGTATTTAGCTTTAATGGAGATGTTGGAATTAAGATGAACGATAATGGCGTGTTTATCGGCAATTCTGTCATTTCAGAAAACATCAATGATGGGTTTAATTTTATTTCAACTGACACAACTGAGATACTTAACTGTACTATTGTTAATAATTCTGGATATGGCCTCTATGGACTAAGTGGTAGCTCGACAACAAGGATAAACAATAATATCGTTTATGGCAACTCAAACGACACTATCCCAACAGGTCAGTATATTAATGATAATGTTCAAAGCGATCCTAATTTCTGGTTCCCGTATGTCGGGGAGAGTAACTATGTTCAGTATCAGTTAAGCCCCGACTCTAATAACTGCATAGATTCAGGGAATACTATGCTTGTCGGGTACTATTCGCTTGACCTCTATGGGCAAGACCGTGTTGAAAATAGTACGGTAGATATCGGTGCGGTTGAATTTTTACCAGTTGCAGACTGTGACTTCAACATAGACGGTATAGTTAATTTCATCGACTATTCTGAATTTGCCGGAGTCTGGTACCTTGATTCAAATGATCCGAACTATAATGTCAAATATGACTTTGACACTGACGGAAATATTGATGTTAATGACCTGTGTGTCCTTGCAGAAAACTGGTTATATGGAACAATGTCAACTGGCACAGTAACTTCAACATACCAAGTTGATTTCGGTTACAGAGTTCCTGAAATCGGAATGATGATGATGTCGCTTCCAAAATTCGAAATCGAATCTATAAGCAGTGCATTCGTCCTTGATGGAACTCTTTTGGAAATATTTGATTTTGAAGAAAAGCAACCAGCACAGACTTTTATCGAAGAAAGTGCTATTAGCTTATATTCGAAGGCCAAGGACATCTCCGTTGATAAGCGTTTTGAAATTGCAAAGAGCAAGCTTGATATTTCTAAACTTGCTACGCAAGAAACGAGTACCCCATACATAGTTCCGAAGATCAACCTTGTCCAGCAAGAGCGAGAACAGAGATTGCAACAGATGAAAAACGGACATATCCTTCTCGACTGGCTTGATGAGATATGGCAGAGCGGCGATTTGGCCGGTTCGATGACACAAGAAGAATATCAAGAATTTAGGGGATCTATTGAGAATTCCGAAAAATAGAGTTTTTTAAGGTTTGAACGCAAAAGGCCGGTCTAAAACCCGGCCTTTTTTCTGGTACCTCAAAAGAGTTGATTTTTTGGTTCAAAGCATATATCCTGCTCTGAAATGACGATTACATTTAACTGTCCCAAGTGCGGGTTTGTTTGTGCCTTTAAAGATGTTTATGCAGGCAGGCGGGCGAGGTGTCTAAAATGCGACCAGGTTTTCATAATACCGGCCGGCGATAACCAAAAAGCCGAAAAAGTCAAACCCCCAAAAGAAAACGAAGACCCGCTGGGCGGGTTTTATGAGGCGGTTTTCAAAAACACACTATCGGCAATTTTCAATAAGCAGGGCATTGCGACGCTTGTATTTGTCTTGCTCGTTACGGCTCTAAGATTTTTTACTATCCATCTTGATTTCTCGGTATCCATAAGAAGTGCATATGGCGAGGGTTTTTCAATTCATATTCCTATAGGCTGGGCGGCTGCGTTTTTTATCTGGGGCGGGCTTTTCTGGGTCTATGCTGAAATAATCTATTCCACCGCCTTTGATGTCGAATTCCTGCCGGAGATTATTTTTGAAGGCGGGGGCGGATATGTGCTTAAGGTTCTTGGTTCCATATACGCATTTATTGTTGCGCTTCTGGTATCGCTTCTGCCGGCTATTGCCGCAAGGCTGGTTTTCGGCTGGTTTGGCATTAATTCCCGTTGGGCGGTTCTACTCTTTGTCGTATTAGGATTGTTTTTGTTTCCTATGGCGGTTTTGACGGTGAGTATCGGCAGGGACCTGACGATGCTGTTCAGATTTGATTATTTCTTTGGGCCAATAAAAAGGGCATTTGGGCATTACCTCTTTATCGTGGTATTTTTAATCGTTGTCTGGCAGTTGCAATATATGAGCAATAACTACGGCGACATCAAAGGCAGGCCGGTTAGTATAATATTTTTGAATCTTTTCTTTGTTCTTGCGATACAGATATTGGCGATTACGGCTATGAGGATTATGGGGCTGTTTTACAGGCATTTTGCCTGCTATTTTAAATGGTAAAAACATCTTCTGTTTGCAGGTCATTCTGAGACTTTAGCCGAAGAATCTATTGGTCGTAATAGTTGAGATTCTTCCCCCTAAGGGGTCAGAGTGACAGTTTTTTATGTCTTTTCAACAGAGCAATAAAGAGTTAAAATGCCAATATGAGTAATAAGGAACAAAAAACCGGACATATATTCGGCCCCGTGCCTTCCCGCCGGCTCGGCCGGTCGCTGGGGATTGACCTTGTGCCGTACAAGACCTGCTCGTATGACTGCCTGTATTGTCAGATAGGACATACCACCGAAAAAACGGCGGCAAGAAAAAATTGGGTCGATACAGACGAAATCATTGCCGAGCTTGAGACCAAACTCTCAAGCAGGCCGGATTATATTACTCTGAGCGGTTCGGGCGAACCGACGCTGTTTGCTGGCTGCGGTGAACTGCTCGAAAAGATAAAAAATATTACCGATATTCCGGTAGCGGTTATAACCAATGGCTCGATGCTGTCCGAAAAGCAGGTTCGCGCCGAACTGCTCGGTGCCGATTTGGTTGTTCCCTCGCTCGATGCCGGCGATGAGGAAACCTTCCAAAAGATAAATCAACCCTGTTTCGATATAACATTTGACAGGGTATTAGCCGGGCTGATTGAATTTCGCAGGGAATTTAAGGGTAAATACTGGCTCGAAGTTTTTTTTATAGATGGTTTGAACGACAACGACGAGCAGGTGGGCAAAATCGCCTCCTGTATTACTGCAATTGGTCCCGATAAGGTTCAGATTAATACGGTAACTCGTCCACCTGCCGACGATGTCAGGCCTGTGAGTCGCCAAAGGCTTGAACGGATAGCGAAAAAACTCGGACCCAATGCTAAGATTATTGCAGATTTTAAAAGTGAGGAACCGGCAACCGAATTTAAAGTTAAAGACGCTGATATAATTGAAATGCTCAAAAGAAGACCATGCTCGCTTGAAGATATAGCGGCAGGGCTTAAAATGCCGATAAATGAAGTGATTAAACATATTGAGGTACTGATGAAATCCGGTAGGATTGAAACGGTAATGCAAAACGGCAGGATTTATTATATAAAGACAAAAACCGCCGGTGAAACCGGCGGCTAAATATTTTTTGTTTATTCGTGTTAATTCGTGGTTAATTAATGAATCAACAGCAATACAAGGTTAGATTTCAGTGCCGTCAGGCATCCCCAAGCGGACAGCAGGGCAGGACGGTTTATGTCCTGGCCGGGGCAAAGGTAATAGAAGCGGCAGCACAGGCCGGGATAATTATAGAGACTCCCTGCGGAGGTGAGGGGCTATGCAAAAAATGTAAGATAAAAATCCTGTCGGGGCAAGATTCCGGTGAAGCTTTAGCTTGCCAGACGATAGTTGATGGGGATATGGTAGTAGAAGTATCGCCCAGTTCTCTGCTGACCAAATTGGATAAGATTACCGTTTCTTCTGATATGCCGATAGTTGAATTTGACGGCCAGCATCCGTGCGACAAAGAAAAATGCTGCGGTGTTGCGGTCGATGTAGGAACGACAACGCTGGCGGCGAGTTTGATTTACCTCGGCAAAAAAACCGAAGTTGCCGTCGCAGGCGCGATGAATCCCCAAATAAGCCTCGGCGATGATGTTATAAGCAGGATAAAATACGCTTCCAACGGCGGTCTGGCCGAATTGCAGGGAGTAGTCGTCAGTCAGGTTAACGAACTGATAGAGACACTTTGTAAGCAGGGCGGCGTTGACAGAGAAAACATCTGCGAGGTTGCTATCGCAGGCAATACAACTATGGAGCATTTGGTCTGCGGGGTCAGTCCCGAATCGCTGGGCTATTTACCTTTTGAGCCGGTCTATCGCGGGGGAGACCAGCGCGATGCGGCAGAACTGAAAATCGCAATAAATTCCAAAGGCAAGGTATATGTTTTTCCGATAGTAGGCGGGTTTGTCGGCGGCGATACCGTTGCCGGAATGCTCGCGGCGGATATTTTAAATCAGCCTTCACCTTTGCTGTTTGTCGATATCGGAACTAACGGCGAAATAGTGCTCGTAAAAGACGGCAAAATTATGGCCGCTTCAACGGCGGCGGGACCCGCATTCGAGGGAGCGGGAATTTCCTGCGGAATGAGAGCAGCAGTCGGTGCGATTGAAAAAGTCAAATTCAGTAATAACGAGTGGGTATATGGTGTTATCGGAAATGTTGCCCCGACAGGTATCTGCGGCAGCGGGCTTATAGATATTACCGCTGAACTTCTTAATACTGGTATCGTTGATTCTTCAGGCAGGATGAACAGGCCGGAGTTTGTTATCGCCGATAAGGTTAAGATTACGCAGAAAGATATTCGTCAGGTTCAGCTTGCTGTCGGGGCGATAAGGGCAGGGATAAATATAATGCTTAAAAAGGCCGGCGTAAAGACGACAGAATTGAAAAAGGTTCTTGTAGCAGGGGGGTTCGGGAGTTTTATACGAAGAAATCACGCCCAGCGAATAGGGCTTCTGCCGGGCGGTATCGAGCACGAGAAAATTTCGTTTATTGGCAACAGTTCGCTTGCTGGGGCGAAACTTTCGCTAATGTCGATTAAGGTAAGGCAAAGGGCGGGGGAACTTGCCGAGCAGACAAAACATACAACATTGTCCACCGAAGGCTGTTTTCAAAATGAATTCGCAGAGGCGATGATATTTCCCTCAGCTTAAAATTCGTCATTCCCGCTGAGCTGATGTCCGAGCGTATAGAGTTTATGCTTTTGGATGTAGCTCAAGACAGCGGCGCTGACTATTTCGCTTATATCTTGTCCATCGACAATTCTTCTGCGAATTTCCGTGCTGCTTATATCTATCAGCGGAGTCTGAATCTGATTTTTTCGCAATTTGTCAATAGCTTCAGGGCTGAGCTTGCCGGTCATAAAACTGAAATCCGGTTTTTCAAAACCGCCGCGATTCATAACGGAGAAATTGCACTCACTGAGAAGTTCTTCTGCTTTATACCATTTTGGCAAATCCCCGAGCATATCGACGCCGAGAAGCCAGTAAAACTCGCAAGCTTTACCGAATTTCTGCTTAAGCTGCCTGACAGTATCTATGGTATAGCTTGGTTCGCCCCTGTTGAGTTCAATAGGGCTTATCTCAAAGAGAGCATTGCCGGCAACGGCGAGTTTGAGCATCGCCATTCTGTCATTGTCCATCGCCAGAGGCTTTTGATGTTTGTGCGGTGAACGCCTTGCGGGTATCAATATGACCTTTGATGCACCGATTTTCTCCACTGCCGCCAGCGAGACGGCAATGTGGCCGTTGTGAACAGGGTCAAATGTTCCGCCAAACAGGATTATCTTTTCCAACGCGGTCTCCGACTTCAAAAAACGGGCAATGTACGATAAGAAAGCAATAGCATTCAGATAATTTCACAAACAAACTGTTGCATGTTTATAAAAAATTTTATCGATATTTTTTCAAAAAGCTCTTTTAAAAACAGTTTTTAGGTAAAAAATATTATAACTCTAAAAAAAAGCTTGTCTTGGAGACTTTTTGCATATCAGCAATCCAATCCGAGCAGAGAACAAACATAGACTAATCATAAGACAAAGAACTCTACAGCAAAAAATCTTTGATTTTCGCAAAATATCAAAGATTTTAATCCTTTTCAATAAAATCATTTTACTAAACCATAAAATGATAATCACGGCCGGAGGTTTTTCGATAATGCCGAAGTCGAAGCGGATACATACGGATATTAAAGACAAAGTTATAAAAAATATAAAGAAATTTTAACTAATTTGACGATAAGCTTGTATGATAGGCGTACTTATGAAAAAAAACATTGACAGAAACAACAGGTAATGTAAAAAGATATTAAATGATTAATCTTTTTTCACCGAAAGGAGGTGAATCCAGATGGCAAAGAAGAAAGCTGCAAAGAAGAAAGTAGCAAAGAAAAAAGTAGCAAAGAAGAAAAAATAGTTCCGTAATTATGTCGTCGATCTGATATTATTCGCCACGGTGATTCAAGACGACAAAGGGAACTGTGGGCCGTGATTAAAATTTTGAATTCAGCTCACAAGGCTACGGAAGATTCTAACGCCACGACAGAATCTTCCGTTTTTTTATGTCTATACCCGCCCGGCAGGGTTGACGGGTCTGGAATCAGCGGTATAATCAATTTCGTTGAACAGGTCGAAATTCTTAAAGGGAATATTATGAAAAAGGCAGGCATACTTTTGGCAATATCGTCAATTTTAGCGGTTTTAGCCGGTTGTCAGCAATCCGAGCAAAAGCAGACTTCCGACATCAGCCGGAAAGACAGGCTTATTGCTAACGAGAATCTGGGGCTGAGAGATGAGCTTGCCCAGTGCCGAAAGGAAATAGAAAATCAGAAAAATCTGGTTGAACAGTGTCGGCAGGAAAAGGAAACAATACAGCAGCAGGCCGGTGAAACTGCCAAATGGCTTATGGATGAACTGCCGGCTGATTTGTTGAAAGAAGTTGAGACACTGACCAAAGAAAACGAAAGACTGTCCCGGGAACTTGAAGAACTTCAGGAAGCTTCAAGGCCTGCAGACGCAAATCAAAGGTAGAACTTTTCAAAAATCTGCCCGATATTCTTTTCACCCATAGCGGCGGCAACCAGTCCGACAAACATAGGTTGCGGCTTCAACGGTCTTGAAGTTAGACATGGATGTGCCTGAGTCGCCACAAAATAGGGATGCTCGGCGAGTTCAAGAATCTGCATAATCGGTTGGTTGGGGGCTTTACCGGAAAATACAAGTCCGCCTTTTTCAAGTTTTTCAATATAATCCGGACCAACTTCATATCGATGACGGAATCTCATTCTTGCGATTGTTTTTTTGCCGAACATTTTAAAAGCAAGGCTGTCTGATTTTATCTCTATGTTCTGGCCGCCTAACCGCATATTTCCGCCGAGGGCATCGACTTTTTTTTGTTCAGGCAGAATATCAATGACAGGATATTTGGTTTTATCGTTGATTTCTG
>JAQTQF010000229.1 GCA_028712345.1 Phycisphaerae bacterium
AATGCCCGTGGCTTGGAGCGATTATGTCTATGTCAAGGTCTTTGATCTTTTCAATATTGTTTTTGACCTGATTTCTGAAAGGCATCATTATCTCGGCGTAATACCTTTTTGCGCCTTCAAGAACCAGTTCCTTGTTTTTGATATACAATTCGCTGGCGGCAAGATGCGAGCCGAAAAAATCGCACGGAAATAAAATTTTATCTTCCTTAAGATATGTTGACATCGTTTCTGGCCAGTGAACCCACGGCGTAAAAATAAATTTCAGGGTTTTATTGCCGAGCGAAAACTCCTGACCGTCTTCGATAGTGATAAATTTTCGCTCTTCGATTTTGAGTAGGCTGATAAGCATCTGTTTGCATTTTTCGTTCGTAACGACTTGGGCGTAAGGATGTTTTTCGAGCACAAAACCGATAGAGCCGCTGTGGTCCTGCTCGGCGTGATTGCAGATAACATAATCAATTTTGCCTGCGCCTGCGGTTTGGAGATTATCGAAAAGCGCCTGCGTTTTAGCCGGGTCAACCGTGTCAATAAGCGCGACCTTTTCGCTGCCTTTTATCAGATAGGCGTTATAACTTGTGCCATCCGGCAGCGGAATCAGCTCGTCAAACAGCCGTCTGTCCCAGTCAATCGCACCGACCTCGAATATATCGTCCTTTATCCGTCGCATAACCGGCCTCCATTCAAAACAAAGCTGTATTACAAAAGTTTTTTAACTTCTTCGAGTGCTTTATCGTAGTCCGGCTCGTGTGTTATCTCCGGCACAACCTGTAGGTAACGCACTATACCGGTTTTGTCAACGACAAAAACCGCCCTGGCAAGCAGTCTTAAATCTTTCAGCAGTACGCCATACGCCAGACCGAACGAGGCGGTTCTGTGGTCGCTCAGAATGAAAACATTTTTGACATCAGCGGCAATACACCATCGGTTCTGGCCGAAAGGCAAATCCATACTAATCGCCAATACGACGACATCGTCTTCGAGCTTAACTGCTTCCTCGTTAAATCTTCGCGTCATTATATCGCAGACGCTCGTATCGAGTGAAGGCACGCAGGAAATAATACAAACCCTTCCCGCAAATGATGAAAACTTTACACCCGATAAGTCCTTGCCAATGACTTCAAAATCAGGGGCCTTATCCCCAACCTTGACCACATTGCCCGTCAATACCAGCGGATTGCCCTTCATTGTTACCGTTCTTTGCGCCATATTTCACCTCGTTCTGAATTTTATTCTCAAAACAAATCTTGTCATTCTGAATTCGCCGCAGGCGAATGAAGAATCTCGTTCATTCTCCGCTCAGACCCTTCGTCCGCCTTTGGCGGACTCAGGGTGACAACTTTGAGACAGTTATTTAATAATTCGCCGCTTCGATTTCATAATAAGACTGCGGATGCGCACAGGCTGGGCAGATGTCGGGAGCTTCTGGTCCCTCGTGAACATAGCCGCAATTTCTGCAAACCCAGCGAGCCGGTTTCGGCCGTTTGAACACGATGCCTTTTTCGATATTGGCGGCAAGAGCTAAATATCTGTCGCGATGTCTCTTCTCGGCAACCGCGATACTCATAAAAACCTTTGCGATATCGGTGAAGCCTTCTTTGTCGGCCACTTTCGCAAAGCCGGGATACATTTCAGTCGTTTCATAATTTTCGCCGGCCGCGGCGGCTTTTAGATTATCGACGGTCTTGCCGATTACACCTGCCGGGAAGGCTGCCTGTATTTCCACTTCGCCGCCTTCGAGAAATTTGAATAATCTTTTTGCGTGTTCCTTTTCCTGTTCGGCGGTTTCGGTAAAAATTGCGGACATCTGTTCAAGACCTTCCTTTTTAGCGGCTGAAGCGAAATAGGTATATCTGTTTCTCGCCTGTGATTCTCCGGCAAAGGCTGTAAGCAGATTTTTTTCGGTTTGCGTTGCTTTTAAGCTCATAACATTACCTCCGTAAATTCTAATGTTTGCAATTTAGTTTTGTTCCTTCTCAATGCACCCCTTGCATAGCCCCTCCGCATATACGGTTATTCGTAAAACCCTGAACTGCTCTTCTAATTTTCTCAAGGTCTCCGTATTGTCGAGTGGCTCGGAGTGAAAGTCAAAAATTTTTCTGCACTTTATGCATTTAAAATGCTGGTGGTTATCAAGATTGCCGTCAAATCTCTTTACATCGCCGCTGCCGGCAACCACGAACGCTGCGCCAATCTCGTTTAAAGTATTTAATGTTCTATTTACGGTATCCAGCGAAATATTGGGCAAAACTCCCCTGACTTTGTCATAAACCGCCTCTGCCGATGGATGGGCATTGGAAGAGATAAGTGCTTTATAAACCTCAACTCTTTGAGGAGTTATCTTTAACTTGTTCTGGCGACAGCGGTTACAGAATCTTTCGAGTTTTCCTTCTAAATCCGTCAATTTTTAATCCATTACATTTACCCAATTAACTCTTTATTTAACAGACAGTTATATTACCAAAGCTAATTAGTAGTAAATACTATATAAGAACAAATACTATCTGTCAAGAGTATTTTTATACAGACAATGCAAAATTTTGCCTTTCGAGAACAAAAAATTATCGGACCGCAATTTTTTCAAATGCTTATCCGAACGGCTTATATAGCAAAATAACGAGTCCTTTGTTAAATCGTGATATTTTTAAGTCGAAAGTACAAATAGCGTTAGGGCTTACTGGGTTTTTATGAACAACAAAAGAAAAGACATACTTACAACCGGACAGGTGGCCAGCATTTGCAAGGTCGCTCCTCGCACGGTAACCAAATGGTTCGATACCGGCCAATTAAAGGGATACCGTATCCCCGGCGGAAGAGACCGAAGAATTCCCGCAGTCGAGCTAATCCGCTTTATGAAGAGCCACAATATGCCTACAGACCAGCTCGAACTGGACAAGGTCAGAATCCTGATAATCGACAGCGACTGGCAAATGGCAAATACCCTAGCCGATACATTACGGAAAAACCCCTCATTTGACATCGAAACGGCGAATAGCGGTTTCGATGCCGGCCTTATCGCCCAGAGGCTCGAACCGCATGTAATTTTTATAAGCCTTACAGCTTCTGACATTGACGCTGACCACATCTGCGGTAATGTACGAAATAATCCCGATCTTGCGACCACTCAAGTCGCGGCAATCGCCGAAGGACTCAAACCCAACGAAACCCAGGCCCTAATCTCCAAAGGCTATGATTTCTGCGTAACCGACCCTGCCGACATAGCCCAAATCACAAAGATAATCAATCAGGCAATAGCCATCATATAAAATCAGAGAACCCCGCTATGGTGATGGCGAGGCCAACCGACATCTTATCCTCTATTTTTATCTGTATTTTTTCGTTTTTATTTCTTATATTTATCCTTGTTTTATATGGGAGTTAACTATGGAATACGCCGTCGGCAGAGCGGGCAGAGTCGTAGCCGCCAGGCTTTTTGAAG
>JAQTQF010000018.1 GCA_028712345.1 Phycisphaerae bacterium
CGACAAGATTACCGATTATATTATGGTGATTAACAACGCGGTAAAACAAGAAGACAGTCAGATTCTCAAGGACGCTCAGTCGAAAGGCAGATATATTACAGGCCTGATGAAAAAATACCGCTCTGAACATAACGCAAGAGTCGAAAGGGGCGAGGCTTCGCCGCTGAAAAGCATTGTTTATACCGACATACTTAATTCGTACCGGCGGATTAAAGACCACAGCCTGAATATCGCAGAAGTCCTGGCGGGTGAGAAATAATTTTGCCACAGAGCAAATTCATTTTATTTTTAGCCACAGAGAACATTTATCCGCCTGCGGCGGACAGAGTTCACAGAGGTTTTAAAATAAACAACGAATTAACACGAATTTTCGCGGATAACCGACCTGTCGTTTGTGCTTTTGTTCTTATTTTTTCTCTGTGACTAAAATTAAAAACCGCCGGTAAAACCGGCGGCTAAATACAAAATACTTTATTCGTGTTCATTCGTGGCTAATAAAATCAGTGGAATCCGCGTAATCTGCGGTTAAAAAAATTATCTCTCTGTGGTTATTTTATAAGGCCTGTTAATCGGATGTCTTTAGCGAATAATTTTTTGCTGCTGTAATTGGCTTTCAGACGATTATATGTATTTTTCATTGTTCGCAAAGAAGCGACTTTGCCTTTCTTGCCGAGTTTTTCATCTGAGGTATAGATAACAAGTTCGTCGGCAAGTTTTTGTTTTAGAAATGCCGAGACGACTTCTCTGCCGCCCTCGACTAATAGCGTCTGGATGCCTCTTTTGCCCAGTTCAGCAAGCACAGTGTTAAGATTTATTCTGCCTTTGTGTTTTTTGACTTTTACGATTTCAACGGCTTTTAATTTTCTTTTCTTCTTTACTGTCGTAAAGATACAGACCGGCGTTTGATTTGCGGTCTTGACTAATTTTGAATTCTCAGGAATTTTTAAATTACTGTCCAGCACGGCTCTGATTAGCGGATAATGTCCGGCCGGTCTTGCCGTAAGCATTGGGTCATCAGCGAGAACCGTATTTATGCCGACGAGGATTGCCTGTACTCTTCTGCGGATTTTGTGAACATCTTTTCTGCTCGCCGGGATTGTGAGCCAGCGTTTGCCGTCGCTGCGGGATAAAAAGCCGTCTTTACTTTGAGCCCATTTGACGATTACCCAGAGCTTATTTGTTCGAGCCGATTTGAAAAATGGAGCGTTTAATTTCTCAGCCGGGTCTTTGCAGATGCCGGTTATGACTTTTATCCCGGCTTTTTTGAGGATTTTAAAACCTTTGCCGGCCACTTTCCTTGTCGGGTCTTTCGTTGCAGCAACGACTTTTTTTATTCCCGCCGCAATAATAGCCTTTGTGCAGGGCGGAGTCTTGCCGAAATGACAGCAGGGCTCAAGCGTAACATACATTGTCGCACCGGAGGAGGAATTTCCCTTTTTTTTGCAGTCCGCAAAGGCGTTTATTTCAGCGTGCGCCCCGCCGAATTTTTGGTGATACCCTTTGCCGAGGATTTTGCCGTTTTGGACGATAACACATCCAACTACAGGATTTGGTTCTACTTTGCCGATACCTTTTTTTGCGAGAGCCAGGGCGGTTTTCATAAAATTAGTGTCGGCAGCCATTATTTTTTGCCAATCATTTCGAGGAATTGTTTTTCGTTGATGACTTTTACGCCTAATTGTTGTGCCTTATCTAATTTACTTCCTGCATCTGCTCCCGCCAGAACAAAATCCGTTTTTTTACTTACGCTCGAAGAGACTTTTCCGCCATTTTGTTTTATCGCTTTTTCAATGTCCGCTCTGCTGAAGTTTTCGAGCGTTCCGGTAACGACAAAAGTCTTGCCTATCAGCGAATCGCTTTGTTTCGTTTTTTGCTGTTTAGGATTTATGCCGGCAGCAATAAGTTTGTCAATAACCTCAAGATTATCGCTGTCTCGGAAGTATTCACAGATACTTTTCGCCAGCACGGGCCCAATCTGGTTGATTTCGGTCAATTCTTCAATAGCGGATTTTCTGATAGCGTCGATTGAGCCGAAATGCTCGGCGAGTATCTCGGCGTTCTGAGTTCCGACATGGCGAATACCGATCGCCGATATGAGTCTGTCCAGCGACTGTGATTTACTTTTTTCTATTCCATCTATGATGTCCCACGCGCTTTTGTCGGCCATTCTGTCGAGATTGGCCAGCGCATTAACATCGAGTTTATAAAGGTCTGCCAAATCTCTGACGATTTTTTTATCGACAAGCTGGTCGATTATCGCAGTCCCGAGATTTTCGATATCCATCTGGTCCCTGCCCGCAAAATACCGCAGTCTTTCTTTTAATTGAGCAGGGCAGTTTGAGCTGATACACCTTATATAAACGCCGTTTTCGTCTTTTTGTACTTTTGAGCCGCATTCGGGACATTTAACAGGCGGCAAAAATTGTTTAGCGTTTTTGGGCCGTAATTCCTTTTTTACTTCGATGACCTGCGGGATAATTTCGCCCGCTTTTTCGATTATTACCGTATCGCCCTCTCTGACATCAAGCCGGTCGATTTCATCGAAGTTGTGCAGGCTTGCTCTCTTTACCATTGTGCCGGCAAGCTGTACCGGCTCGAAATTTGCCACAGGCGTAAGAGTTCCGGTCTTTCCGACCTGCACATCGATTGAAGTTATCTTTGTTTCTGCCTGGGCGGCGGCGAATTTATAGCTGATGCACCACCGCGGAGCTCTGCCCGTTGCGCCGAGTGTACCTCGCTGGTCGAGACTGTCGACTTTTATAACCATTCCGTCAATTTGATAATCCAGCCCGAACCGTTGTTTTTCCCACTGGTCGCATATTTTTATTACTTCGTCGATGTTTGCCGCCTTTTTGATGTGCGGATTGACCGGCAGACCTAATTTTTTTAGTTTCTCAAGACTCTCAAGATGCGTTTTTGCGAATCGGCCGCTGATTTGGCCCATTGAATAAGCGAAAAACGCAAGTTTTCTTTCAGCGGTGGTTTTGGCATTGAGCAGTTTCAGCGAACCGGCGGCGGCGTTTCTCGGATTGGCGAATAAAGCCTGCTCCTGTTTTTCCCTTTGTTTGTTGAGTTTGGCGAAGGCCTTTTTCGGCATATATACTTCGCCGCGAACTTCGAGCTCGGCAGGGGCATCTTTGCCGAGATGAAGCGGAATGGATTTTATCGTTCGTATGTTGTTTGTAACATTATCGCCGACTGCCCCGTCGCCTCTTGTTGCGCCGAGAACTAAAATACCTTTTTCATATCGCAAGCTTACGGCCAGTCCGTCGATTTTCAGTTCGACTGAATACTGGTAGTTTTTTGAGCTGAGTCCCTTCGCGATTCTCTGGTCGAATGCCTTCAGTTCATCGGCACTGTAGGTGTTGTCGATACTGAGCATTGGGATTGAGTGAATTACCTGCTCGAAGCCCTCGATAGGTTTGCCGCTTACCCTTTGCGTAGGGGAGTCGGGCGTTATGAGATCGGGGTATTGCTGTTCGAGTTTTTTCAGTTCGCTGAATAACTGGTCATATTTCTGGTCTGAAATTTCGGGTTTGTTCAGGACATAATAAAGATAATCGTGCCTTCTGATTTGTTCCTTTAACGACCGGATTTTCTCTATTGCGTCCTGTTTCATACTGAAGAGTCTATTGTATGGCAGGCCTTTTTTCAAGAATTGAGTTTCGCCGGGTTTTTATAGCCAGTTTGAATCGGCCATTTTGCAATTATGTATCCCGCCGGACACCAAATATGGAAACACCCGCTTCGTGCCATTGAGATTCAGCGAACCATTCCGGCTGCTTATCCGCCAGAGGCGGACTCGGCTTTTATTATGCGCCGGCAGGAATCAGATAAAGCTCAACGCGTCTGTTTTTCGGATTTCCTTTTTTATTGGCCTCGTTGGCTTCAATCGGCCTGAACTCGCCAAAGCCTCTTACACTGATTCTTTTCGGATTTACGCCGGAAGTTTCCATGATTTTTTCGACTGAGATAGCTCTGTGCACCGACAGGTGCCAATTGCTTGGGTGCTGACTCAAAGTACCTGATTTCCTGATTGGCATATCATCAGTATGACCTGCGATGACGATATCAAAACCTTCAGCATCTTTGGAGTTGATGATTTGACAAAGTTTCTGAATCAATCCTGCCGCTTCGGCTGCGACAACATCGCTGCCTTTTTCAAAAAGCAGGTCGCTCTTGAATTTGACAGTTCCGGTATCTTCGTCGAATTCTATCATATCATTTGCGGCGGCAAATTTTTGCAGAGCGCTTGCCAGCTCCGGTGTCAGAGCAGCTCTGCCGCTGATTAATTCACTTTGCATTCTCGTTATCAGGGCGGTTTTCTTGTCAATATCTTCCTGCAGTGCCTCAGCTTTTTTCCGCAATGTTTCAGTATCCGCAGAGCAGTTTGCCGCAGCTTCGGCGAGCTGTTTTTCTACCTGTGCCAGTTTAAGTTTTGTTACATTGAATTCGCTTTCGAGAGCGTCGATGCGCTGCTGCTGGCTTCTGTTTCTGAGCTTCAAATCATCATATTTTTCCTGTGAAGTACATCCGCTTAACAAAACCGCGGCAGTTACTAAAACGACAAATCCCAAGAATAGTTTAGAGGCCTGCATTTTATGTCCTTTCCTGACAAAGAAAAAATCCCTTAAAATTTTTGAAAGCAAATAAACAAGTAGGAATCTACCGTTGTTTTTTGATAAAAGCCAGATAAAAATAACTGAAAATGTTCAGCTTAGTTTGATTCAGCCGTCGGTTGCTTACCCTTTTTAACTTTTTTCTCTTTTTTCGGCTTTGGCTTTTTCACTTTTGCCTGTCTGTTTTTTTTTGTTCCGCTTGACGAAGAAACTGAGGCGACAATGGCCATCAGCAATACCAAACCTGCCGCACCACCGGCGAGATACCAGATAATCGGTTCCAGTGAGGATAGTATCTTTAGCTCTGGTATAGACTTATAACCTGCTATCACAACTATTGCGGTGTAAATCAAAACTATCATAGGGATAAAAAGTGTTACTCCGAACAGATTGCTGGCCGCATCGGGAGCTGCTTCCGCCATCATTGCATACGCCGCAGGTGCTGCAGGGGCAGTTTCAGGCTCTTCATAAGCATTGGATTCTGTCTGCTCGAAGATTTTTTCGGCTTCTGCAGCCAAACCGCCCGCGGGTGTGGCGGCTTTGCCGGCCGCGGCATTCTGGGGTTCGGGATATATATCGTCGAGTACTGCTCCGAGAGAGGTGTCATCTGCTTGAAGCGACAAATCGAGCAGACCTGAGCCGCTGCCGCCGAAGCTGTCGAGATTTATATCGTCGTCAAGTCTCGCTACGCTCATCTCGTCTTCACCCTTATCATCGAGCGCATCGGGTGAGGTCTTGATGAGTTTTGTCTCTCCGCTCGTATCTTCGCTTAATTTGAATTCTGTATCCGAATCACTGAGGACATTAATAGAATCACTGCTGAGCGAAATGTTTGTATCGCCGTTGGCCACAGAATTTTTATCCAAATCAGGAATACCGGAACCGGATTTTAAACTGCCGGATTTCTGGCCGGCTTTTGTCTCTTCGCTTGCCAGATCGCCGAGGTCGAAATTATTGTCTTTCGCGTCATCGGCGGGGAATAGCTCTATCTCTTCTTCCGGCGGCTCCTGGCCGAGAACCTCGTCAGCCATTAGCGCTCCGGTTTCATCGAGCTTGAATTTTGACTCATTTTTACTGCTATCTTTATCATCGCCCATAAGCATATCGAGTTCTTCCGGAGCGAGCGATACTTCTCCGGTTTCGTCGATTGCCAGACTCATCGAGTCGCTGAGTATGGCGGTATCCCCTTTTGGAAGCGAGGCCAACGCATCGACATCTTCGACCTTGTAAAGTTGCTTTGCACCGTCTCGAAATTCACGAAGTTTGCCTTCTCTGACGAATGTTTTTATCTCGGCTTCGCTTTTCCCGAGTTTTTCCATTGACTGCTCTAAGCTGTAAAACATTCCAGCCATAATATTTTCCTGAATGTAAGAGTTCGAAAAACTAAAAATAACTTACCTATGTTAGCACGATTATACTAATAAAGTGTCAGTATTCAAGTTATTTATTTCGGTGATTTTAAGTAGTTTTTGTGCGAATTTTAATAATTGTGGACTTTTTCAAACATTTTTTCGAGCAGTTCCATACCAAA
This sequence comes from Phycisphaerae bacterium, assembly GCA_028712345.1. Classification (GTDB taxonomy): domain Bacteria; phylum Planctomycetota; class Phycisphaerae; order Sedimentisphaerales; family UBA12454; genus GWC2-45-44. The sequence continues at coordinate 6,151 of JAQTQF010000018.1, forward strand.
GCCCATTACATTTGTTCTGCTGCCTTCTATTTTTTCGATAAACTCGTCGGCTCCTTCCTGAATGCCGTAAGCGCCTGCTTTACCTTTCCATGTCTGTGAATCAATATGCCCGGCGATTTGTTTTTCGGTCAGTTTTTTCGGATAAACAATGGTAGTATCGGCCTCGATAAGTTCCAGCCCTGCGTCTTTTTTGACTATTGCCATACCTGTTATGACTTTATGTGGTTTGCTGAACAGTTTTCTGGTAATTTCCTCAGCGTGCTTTGCCGAGTCCGGCTTGCCGATAATTTGGCCGTCGTAATCGACAACGGTATCGGCGGCGACGATTAGTGTATCGGGATATTTTTCAGCGATGTTTTTTGCCTTTGCCAGCGCCGCTTTGCAGGCAAATTCTGTCGGACTCATACCGCCGGTCAAAATTTTTGACTCATCAATATCGGAGACGACAATATCAAACTTATATCCCGCTTTTTGAAGCAGGTCTTTTCTTCTCGGCGATGCCGATGCGAGGATAAAAGATTGTTTTTTCATATGATACAGGTTTTTACTTTGTTACTCTAATGTAATAAACGATTTTTCTGCAGAACTGCTGATACTGCGGCTCTATCTGTTCAAAGCTTTCGCCTATATAAATGTCGAACAGTTTTTGAGCGATATAGCTGTTCCACTGAACCGTCAGCGGCGAACTTTTATTAGCGGCGATCGCGGCCTCGTTTTCGCCCAGCGGCCAGCTTCCACTTACCGCACCAAGCAGCATCCGCTGATAATTGCTAAGTCTTCTGCCATAGTTTTCTTCTCTAAGGAACCGGACAAGAGCATAAGATTGCGCGTAAAATGCCAATACAGCTTTATCTGATTCCTGCCAAAGCACGACCTGGCCTGGGTTGAGCGAGATAAGCTGCTTGAGAGGAATCATATGATTGTTCGCAAGAGACAGCTTTAGCGATCCGAGTCTTTGATAATTTTTTGCCGGGGTGAAGATGAACCGGCCGTTTTTAAATTCCGACTGCTCGAATAATTGAGCAATACCCTCATCGAGCCAGCTCGGCAGTCTGTATTTGAAATTCCTGCTGCAGAACTGATGCCAGCCCTCGTGTCCGATTACGCTGAATGTTCTGGTTCTGCCTATATTATAAGCCACGCAGCTTTCGTTGAGAAAATATGCGCCCTTTTTAATTTTAAGATATATAGGCCATTGATCGCCGGTAAACTGTTTGGTGAATTCTTCCCATTGCGAGCGGTTTTTGAATAAGTACAGCTTAAATTTGTCCGGCGTTTGTATCGGCTGGGGAAGCTGGCTTTGATATTCTTTCTGTGCCGCTTCGACGAATGCCGGTATTTGCCTTAGCATCAGCGGTTCAAGCATTGTCGTGTATATGCGATAATGCAGCGTCTCGATTACCAGTCCGCTGCTGTATGGATTGTTCCATTTTTCAACGGTCTTTACGGCCGGCAATGGAGAGAGGTATTCTATCAAGCCTTCAACGGTCGACAGTTTTGCCGCTGAACAATTCTTTGTGCCGATAAGGATAAGCAGGGCGATAATTATCGCTAAAAATTTTTTCATAATGTTTTACTTTTCTTCTTCCTCGATAATCTCAGCAGTGAATAAATACACTTCGGTATTTTTGTCTTTCCACGCATCCGGCTTCAGGCCCGCCTTGTGCGCGCAGCAGTATGACAGGAACTCCTCCTTGCTCCAGCCTGTTTCCGTCGCGACCTGCGGCAGAAAACATCCGCTTGTGTAACCTTTTTTAATGTAGATGCCGTCAATTCCAGGTCGAAGACTCAACGGGTCGAGTGTTTTTTTTAGAGGCGAGAGTACCGAAATTTCGATATCTATACTGGGAACTTCCTTTGGTGTAATTGGTTCGTCGAAGAATCTCGAATCGCCCGTCGATGCCGCTACAGCCATTTGGCCGACAAGTTCGATGAGGGGCATATCTGAGACAAACTGGCCGATGCAGCCTCTAAGCTCGCCTTTATTTTTCAAAGTTACAAAACATCCGCAATGTGCGTTAAGTTCCGCCTCATTGCTGTACGGTCTTTGAGGTCTTTGTCCCGCGACGGCAGCTTTAACTGTTTCGCGAGCGACTTTCAACAGAGTTTTTTTTTGCTCGTCAGTCATAATATTAATGGAGCAGTTTTATTGCCGCAAACCCGCCGACTAACAGGATTACAAAAGCCAGTGTCAGCAAATTGAAATATTTATCGATAAACGGCCTGATAGCCTCGCCTTTCCATCGGAACAGTCCTGCGACGAGGAAAAATCTTGCGGACCGGCTTGTTGCCGAGGCGATAAGGAAACCCGGAAAGAATATTTTGGCTACTCCTGCCGAGATTGTACAGACCTTATAAGGCAGGGGCGTAAAGCCGCAGGTAAATACAATCCAGAAATCATATTTGTCATAACCGTTTTGGAATTTTGCAAAATTTTCAGTTGTAAAACCTATTGAGCCGAGATGCGCAAAAACCCACTGGTTAATTACCTCCCATAATCCCAACCCTATTAGATAGCCCGCGATTCCGCCAAGAACCGAAGCGATGCTGCATACGGTTGCAAAACGCAGCCATTTTTTCGGCGCTCCCAGCGCAAGCGGTGCAAGCAGCACATCAGGCGGAACGGGAAAGAAACTTGACTCGGCAAAACTGAGACAGAATAGGGCAACCATACTGTGTTTTGTATGAGCGAAATGCAGAACCCAGTCGTAGAGCCGTTTATGAATATGCCACCCAGGCACTTTAACGGCGGGGGAGATGGAAAATTTGTCCATTTAAATGAGCCTTCTAAAATTCAGAATATAACCTGCCTCTACTTTGCGGTCCGGCAAAAAAAATGAGGGCGCAGGGACTCGAACCCTGGACCAACGGCTTAAAAGGCCGTTGCTCTACCAACTGAGCTACGCCCCCAACTCATTTTCCGGCAGCGGCTTACACCAATTTAGCCGTCGTGCAAAACGCTGATTATACCAAAGTTCGGGATACTTTACAGCTTTTTTTAAAGATTGCAAGAAGTTTAAGCGGTTCAAGTATGAATTCCTTATAGCTGCTTTGACGCAACTTACTTAATTTGACAATTTTTCAGCTTTTGCTATAATGCTTCCAGACAAATCAGGAATGCTTACTTTAATTATATTTAAGGCTTACCAATGCGTTTATCAGCAAGGATGCAGAAAAAACAATGGCATATTTTACCTGCCGATTCTCTATCCGCCTCTTTAGCCGCCGAATTGAAAATATCCCCTCTGATGGCACAGTTGCTTATAAACAGGGGGGTTAAAAATTGCGACCAGGCCAAAAGTTTTTTATATCCCAAACTCAATGAGCTTATCGAGCCGGAGTTAATGCCCGGCATAACCCCTGCCGTTGACCGCATCGAAAAAGCGGTAAAAAATAAGGAAAAGATAACTATTTACGGCGATTACGATGTTGACGGCATAACTTCCGTATCAATCCTGCTGGGCCTTTTCAAACTTCTCGATGCCGAAGTCGATTTTTACATCCCGCACAGAGTCGACGAAGGCTACGGTCTGAATGTCGAAGCCGTCGAACAAATCGTTCAGGCCGGTGCCAAACTTATTATTACCGTTGATTGCGGCATAACAGCTTTCGAGTCCGCACAGGCCATCGAAGACAAAGGTCTGGATTTGATAATTACCGACCATCATCGCCCGTCCAATGACGGTAAATTGCCGGTTGCTTCTGCGATTGTCCATCCCAACCTCGACGAAAAATATCCCGCCCAGTCAAATGCAGGCGCTACGGTTGCGTTCAAACTTGCCTGGGCCGTTGTCAATCGCTTCAAAGGAGCTGACGCAACACCGCAGCACCTTCGCCAGTTTTTAATAAATGCCACGATTTTTGCCGCAATGGGCACAATTGCCGATGTTATTGAAATGAAGGGCGAAAACAGAATCATCAGCAGTTTCGGCCTCCGTGCCTTTTGCGATTGCGACCTGCCCGGCACAAAAGCGCTGATTGACGCGGCAAAGCTGACCGCCCAGACAATCGACAGTTACCATATAGGCTATTGCCTCGCTCCGATGCTCAACGCCGCCGGCAGAATGGGACACGCAAGGCTTGCCGTTGAATTGCTGACCAGCGATAATTCCATCCGCGCAATCAGGATTGCCGAGTATCTCAAGCAGCAGAACAGGGAACGCCAGCAGCTCGAAAAAAAAATATTCAAACACGCTTCCTCGATGATAAGTTCCGCCGGCCTTGACCATCCCGACAGAAAAACAATCGTGCTCGCAAGCGATGAATGGCACACCGGCGTAATCGGTATCGTTGCTTCAAGAGTTGTGGATAAATATTACAGACCGGCAATTTTGTTAAATATTACAAACGGTAAAGCACAGGGTTCTGCCCGTTCAATAGAAGGCTTTGATATTCTTGAGGCAATTACCGCCTGCGGCAGCGATTTAAACTCTTTCGGCGGACATGCTATGGCTGCCGGACTTACTATCGATGTTGACAAGATTGAGCAGTTTACAAAACGGCTTGAAGATTATGCTGCCGATAACTGGAACGACGAGGCTTTTGTCAGCCGGCTCGAAATTGACGCTGTCTGTCAAATGAAGGAGTTTACCGTGCCGTTTGTCAAATCCCTTGCAATGCTCGGTCCGTTCGGCAGGGGCAATCCTTCACCGATTTTTGTGGTAAGGGGTGTCAGGCTTGTCGCGGCGCCGAAAAAAGTCGGCGTTACCGGCGACCATCTGCAATTGACCCTCTGCGATAATACCGGAAGCGCAAGATGCATCGGTTTTAATATGGCCCCTCTCGAAAAGAAACTTTTAGAGAACGAATTTTTCAGTATCGCATTCGAAGCTCAGGTGGATAGCTTCTACGGCGGGCCTTCTGTTCAGTTTGTCCTGACTGATATTCAATTCGAATAAGTTAAAAGCCCTCAAATAAACAGTTTTTCAGCCGTATTTTAATCCTCTATTTTATTGAATCAGCATTTGCTTCCGCCTGTATCAGTTTGTATATATTCAATGCAGGAATTAGAAAGAGGCTTTGGGGCCGATAATATTTTGTCTTTTTTTTGGGGGGCATTTTATGGGCTGGAGAAGCAAACTCATATTTTTAATGATTGTTTATTTTGCCGGTTTTGCAACTGCCGTTTACTACCTTGCTCCGGGCAGCAGACCAGAGGGTGGTTATCCGTACGGCCCGGATGGGCAATCGAGTGATACGGGTATATTTGCCAACCTCTATGATAAGGCATCGGCCAAGGCCTGTGCCGGTCTTTCCGGTATGAATTCCGAGGAGTTCAAAGAAAAATTCAGGCTGGGTATGCAGAAACTGATGGAAATGGCCCAGAGCAGTAGAACAAATGCCAGCCGAAATACCGCTATAGGGGGCGAGGATTGAATGGGACAATAACAAATACTGAAACTGCAATGCCGCACCGCACATTTTATTAATTTGGAGCTAAACTGTTGGTGCGGCAAACATAATTTTTGGCCGGAAAGTGCGTTGCTTTTCGGCCTTTTTTGATAGGAATTTCTCGAAAACAGCATTTTTTTGTTCCACTTTTGAGTATATTGGTGGCAGAAAAGAATTGACATTGCCGAAAATAAGGTGGTAGAATGGGTGGGTACAAAAAGTATTGAGAGACTGTAGGGCTGGCAAAAGGAAGCTAAAGCGAATGCCTTTGCAAGTTGGCAGATGAGCATGAGCGGTACTTTGTGCCTGAGGGATTGTTGAGCCTGCCTGGCAGAACCGGCAAGAGCCGGGGCTGTGCTTGTGTGCTTAGTAATTCGTGGGCAGGGAGTATCTATTAAGAAAGCACCGTTGTACGAATTAAGGGCTGCATTTTGCTGTGCAGCCTTTTTTTATAAATATATTAAGATGTTTATGTGTCCAAATCCCCTTTTTTCGCCTGTTGTTGAGATTAACTTTGAAAAATTTATTTGCCATATTCCCTATTTTATGATAAAATATGGTTTGTTATAGGACATTGGCATCAGAACTTGTAAAAGTTCATTGTATCCTCAAAATTAGGCAGTTTAGGGAAGTAATTTTATGGAGAGTAAATGGATTTTAGCCTGTAGGGGGAGGGGAATGGCCTTTTGTCTGTTTGTATGTCATTTCAAAAAGCGAATTTTTTGCTGTCAACATTACAATAATATGCTTATTTCCGCAGCGGCTCGGTCTTGGCGGGAGCAAACCGCTTAATTTTTTTAAAAAAAGACCCCCGTCGATTTTTATATATCGTAAATTTTAGGTAAACATCTTTTGATAATTCAAACTTAGACCTTAAATTGTAAATCTTAGTTATTTGGCAAAACCGAAAGGAGGCAGATGGGGGAGGTAGTGTCGTTAATAGTGTATTGAGTGCGTATATTAACAAAATTACAGGAGCATATTATGTGTACGAACAGAAGGTTTGCGTGTTTAATTTTTCTTGTTCTTCTGGGTATAGTCGGCAGCGCATTTGCCGCCGATATTCAGTGGGACAACAGCGGGGGAGACAGGCTTTGGAGAACGGCAACTAACTGGGACCTTAATCAAGTTCCCACCACTGCCGACAAAGCCGCAATCAGAAACGCAGCAGTTCAGGGACCGATTATTGATTCGAGCACAACGGCACAAGCGGCCCAAGTCGTTGTTGGCGACTGGTCAAGTTCCAGCGATACCCTTGATATTACCGGCGGAAGCCTTACGGCAACAAGCTGGTTCGTATTAGGCTACAGCGCTTCCAATAACGGAACATTGACTATGAGCGGCGGTACCATCAATGCTGCCAGTACTCTGGATGTTGGAAACAGCGGCACGGGTACTATAAATATGACCGGTGGTACAATTAATGTCTCCAGCAGATTTGGAATTGCTCTGTTGGCCGGCAGTAACGGCGATGTATTCCTTGACGGCGGAGTTATTTCGTGCGGCTCGTTGAGCATCTCAAGTGCCGGTGCGATGGACATTACCGGCGGTACCTTAATCGTAAACGGCGATGCAACCTCGACGATTAACGGTTACATCTCCGGCGGTTTGATTACCGCTTACGGCGGGTCAGGAACTCTGAATGTAGATTATAATGTCAGCAATCCGGGACAGACTACCGTAACGGCTAACACGGCTGAAAAAGCCGCCTATCCAAGTCCCACTAACGGCGGGACCGGTATAAGCATTAATGCCGACCTTAGCTGGGTGGCCGGGCAGTATGCGACGACACACGATGTTTATTTTGGAACAGATTCGACACCCGATGAGACTGAATTCCAGGGCAATCAGGCCGGTACTTCGTTTGACCCCGGCACACTGACCCTCGGCACAACTTACTACTGGCGGATTGATGAGGTCAACCCAAGTAATCCGAGCAGCCCGTGGATTGGCGATGTCTGGAGCTTTACGACTCAGACCGGCACTGCTGTTTTGAGAAAAGGCCCGTATCTGATTTATCCGGGTGTCAATACACAGATGACGGTACTCTGGCAGCTTGATGCCAGCGAAAGCTGTACTCTCGAATGGGGTCTTGATACCAACTACACTGCCGGAAGTGCCAATGTAAGCGAGTACGGCACAGACCACCAGTATAAGTACACCATCACCGGTCTTACACCGGGTGAAAAGTATTATTACAAGGTTACAGTCGGAGCGGGTATTACCACTGGTAATTTCCTGGCGGCACCGGATAATTCCGCAACGAATGTGAAATTCCTGATGTATGGCGATACGCGAACAAATGCCGTCAGCCAGGCTTCGGTTTGCGCGGGAATGAATAATGTTATTTCCGCAGACCCTGCTTATCAGACTATGCTGCTTCTTGCAGGCGACTGGGTTGAAACTAACGCCGAAACCAACTGGA
>JAQTQF010000230.1 GCA_028712345.1 Phycisphaerae bacterium
ATGCTGCTTACGAGGCGTTTATATCCGATAATACTATTCCTCATTCGATATACGAGATTGAGGGGGCAAAAGAGGTTGCGGTTGAATTTCGCAGCTTCAGTAAAACGGCAGGTTTTACCGGACTAAGATGTGCCTTTACCGTTGTGCCCAAAGAGCTCAAAGCCTGGACGAAAGACGGCAAGGCCGTAGATGTCAATCCGATATGGAACAGACGGCATTGCACAAAGTTCAACGGCGCAAGTTATATTTCACAGGTCGCCGCGGCGGCTGTTTATACCGCCCAGGGTAAAAAACAGGTTCGCAAAATTATTGACATTTATATGTCCAACGCTTCTCTGATTAGAAAAACGCTCGAAGGATTGGGCTATGAAGTTTACGGCGGCCTGAACGCTCCGTATGTCTGGCTGAAGACTCCGAAGAAAATGACGAGTTGGGAATTTTTCGATTACCTGCTTGAAAAAGCCAACATTGTCGGTACGCCCGGCAGCGGATTTGGTTCTGCCGGCGAAGGATTCTTCAGGTTAAGCGCGTTCGGCAATCCCGCAAATGTGGCCGAGGCGATGGAACGGTTTAAGAAAATTTAAGAGGGGAGAAAGATGCCTGAAGAGATAATCGTATATCTCGGCCTTGGCAGTAATCTCGGCGACAGGGAGCGGAATATCAAATCCGCTTTCAATCTGCTTGACGCCTGCAGAGGCCTGAAACTTTTGCGAAGCAGCGCTATCATAGAAACAAAACCCCTGGCCGGAAAGCAGCAGCCGGACTATCTCAATTGCGTTGCCGAAATTAAAACGGTTCTTTCGCCGCAGGCTTTGTTTGATTCCATCAAACAGATAGAATTGTCGATGGGCAGAGAAGAGGCGGATATAAAATGGGCATCGAGAATGCTCGATATTGACATCCTTTTGTTCGGCGGCGAGGTTATCAAAACAGATAGTCTTCTAATCCCGCACAGCCAGGTGCATTTGAGAACTTTTGTTATGTCCGGTTTGAATGAGCTTTCGCCCGATTTTGTTCATCCTGTTCTCGGCGAGAAAATATCTGTTCTTCATAAAAGACTCAACGGCGGCAATTTTAGTATCGACAGCCGGCTTGGCCGGCTTATTTCCGTTGCAGGCGCAATCGGCGCCGGCAAAACCACAATCGCCAAGGGCTTGAGCGATACATTTGGTTTTAAGCTGGTCAAAGAGGCTTATGAAACCAATCCGTTTATGAAAGAAGTTTACGCGGGCAGAAAAGACCTTGCTCTCGACAGTCAGTTGTTTTTTCTTCTGGGCAGATGCGGACAGTTAAACCCGCAGAATTTCAAAGAATCTCAAATCGCCATAAGTGATTACATAATGGACCAGGAGCTTGTTTACGCAAAGTTATGGCTGAACGAGATACAGTTTGAACTGTACAAAAAGATAAATTATGAAATAAGTAAATCCGCTCTCAAGCCGACAGTTGTTATTTATTTGAAAGCATCCGCAGCCGAATGTCTGAAACGGATTTACTTGCGCAACAGACCTTATGAGCAGGGTCTTGACATAAAATTTTTGGAAAAGCTATGCGGCGAGTATGATGAGCTATTTGAAAAATTTAATTGCTGTCCGGTAATAACCGTTGATGCCAATACGCTGGATTTCAGAAACAGCGAACAGGTCAAACAGTTCGGCAGACAGATAAATTATTATATTGGACGAGATGAACAATGAAAGTTGTTGAAAAAATAGAAGAATTAAAACAGCTTATTGCACAGGTAAAAACTGCGGGCAAAAAAATAGGTTTTGTGCCGACGATGGGCGCTCTGCACGCCGGGCATTTTTCGATTATAAAGGCCGCCAGAGAACAAACGGATTTTGTCGTTGTGAGTATTTTTGTCAATCCCGCCCAGTTCGGCCCGGCAGAAGATATTGACAAATATCCTAAAACTCTTGATGCGGATACTGCCGGCTGCGAAAAATTAGGAGTCGATATTGTTTTTGCTCCGACGGTCGCAGGGATGTATCCGTCGGAAAATCTTACATGGGTCAATGTTGAAAAACTAACCGAGCCTTTATGCGGCAGGAACCGTCCCGGCCATTTCAGAGCCGTCGCGACGGTTTGCGCGAAACTTTTTAATATCGTCCAGCCGGATATCGCTTTTTTCGGTCAGAAGGATGCCCAGCAGTCAATCGTTATCAAGCAAATGGTATCCGATTTAAATATGCCTTTGGAAATTATCGTCTGTCCGACGGTTCGCGAACCTGACGGCCTTGCAATGAGCAGCAGAAACAGCTACCTTGACACCGAAGAGAGGAAAGACGCTGTCCTTATTTACGCCGCACTGAAGGAAGCGGAGCTTTTCATAACCGCAGGGCATCGCAAAAGCAGTGAACTTATCGGCGAAATGGAAAAAATCCTCAAACTCAGCAGCAGGATAAAAATCGAATATATCAGCGTTCTTGACAGTAGAACGCTTGAGGAAATTGAACAGGCGAATGGAGAAGTTCTCGTGGCCATTGCCGTAAAACTCGGTCAGGCAAGGCTTATCGACAATATTATGCTTAATATATAGTAATTCTTGCAATGCAGGCAATGTCGGTTTAGAATGTCAGCCTGTTATTTGAGAGTTATTGTTCTTTAAGGTGGAACGAAGTAATGTTTATCAAAGTTCTAAAAAGTAAAATTCATCGGGCAACTGTTACAAGTGCACATTTGGATTATCCCGGCAGTATAGGCGTTGATGCGGCGTTGATGGAAGCGGCTGGGATAGCGCCTTATGAACTTGTGCTCGTCGCCGATGTTACCAATGGTTCGCGTCTTGAGACTTATGTTGTTCCTGAGCCGGCTGGTTCGGGCAAGATAACAATTCTTGGCGCCGCTGCCAGGCTGATGAATAAAGGAGATATAGTGATTCTTATGGGTTTTGGTTATGCCGAACCCGCCGAGGCAAAGGAACTGAAGCCGAAAGTTGTTGTTGCCGACGGAAAAAACGGAATCAAAGAGATATTGTGAGAGAGTCAAAATGTTTTGGCGTAAAGTTTTTTATGCGCCAAAAGCAAACTCGTTAGTTTTGAGTTTTAATGTTTAAATTTTGAGTTGTCCTTATGCATCCGGAGCTTTTCAGGATACCGTTTACCGATCTTACAGTCAAAACTTACGGCGTGATGATGGTTTGCGGTTTTCTGGCGGCGATTTATGTCATCCGCAAGCTCTCTCGCGGAATGGGTGAAAACGCCGACCATATTACCTCTGCGGCTCTTTATTCTCTGATTGCAGGCGTTGCAGGGGCGAGAATTTTTTATGTCATTCATTACTGGTCTCAATTCAAAGGCAAAGGCTTTCTTGAAATTTTTGCAGTCTGGAACGGCGGGCTGGAACTTCTCGGCGGAGTTTTGCTTGCGATTTTTGTAATCGTTATTTATCTTCGCGCACAAAAGCTGCC
>JAQTQF010000231.1 GCA_028712345.1 Phycisphaerae bacterium
GGCAAGGATGAATTTCTTGTCAGCGGCCAGTTGCATTCTTTAATCAGTTCGCTGCTTGAGCCGGAGCAAATGCAGATGTCTCTTTTGCAGGTTGACGGCGATAAGATTACGGCGATAGAGGTTTTCGATGAGTTGCGGACTCTGCCTTTTCTTGCCGAGCGGCGGGTTGTGGTACTCAATGATGCGGATAAGTTTGTTTCCGAGTATCGGGAGATTCTTGAAAAGTATTTTGAAAGTCCCGCTGCCAAAGGGGTACTTGTTCTTGTCGTCAAAAGCTGGCCGGCGAATACCCGTCTGGCAAAGATGCTTCCCAAAAACGGTAAATTAATTGCAGTGGCCGAGCTGAAAGGAAAGTCGCTCGTTTCTTATGTTACTAATTACGCATCAGAGCGACACGGTAAAAATCTTTCTTATAATGCCGGTTGTATGCTTGTGGAATTTGCGGGGGAAGAGCCGGGCGTTTTGTGCAGCGAAGTGGATAAACTTGCCGCCTATACGGACAAGGCAAAGGCGATAACGGAAAAAGATATCGCGGCGATAGTCGGGCGGAATCGTGTTTTTGGGGTGTTTGAAGTTATCGATGCGATGACAGCGGGGGATCTGGCGGGGGCGATTGAAAAGCTTCGGCGGATGTTCGGCTCTGATAAGGGTGCTGATTATACAGTGGTGGGGGCGTTCGCGTGGCATTTCAGGCGGATGTTCAGCGCCTCGGCGATGCTTAAAGAGGGACAATCACAGGATGCGGTGGCAAAGAAATTGCGAATCTGGAATAATAGTGGATTTTTTGCCGCATTGAGGAAGATGCCGCTCGAAAAAATCGGCGGGTGTTTAAGGCAGCTTGCGGAGATTGACTATGAAATTAAGACCGGACGGGCGACGGCACGGGTCGCGATTGAATCGATGATTTTGGGATTGGCGGGGAAAAATTGAAAAAAACACGGATTAACACTGATATTTTTAGACACGGATTGACACGGATTAACACTGTTGTTTTTAGATGCGGGAATGACAAAGTAATTTAGAGTTATGACAGAAGAACGAAAAAGAAAACGGAATAAGCGCAAGCCGACGGTGGTTGAGCATTGGCTTGTCTATATATTTTTGCGGATATTTTTATTTTTTTTATGTCTGTTTCCGGTTGAATGGGTACTTGGATTCGCGGCGTTTTTGGGCAGGTTATTATGGAAGCACTATCGGCGAGGCAGGGACAGGGCATTGGAAAACCTGCGAGCGAGTTTTCCGGATAAAGACGAGGCGTGGATAAAAAAGACGGGGATACGGAGTTTTGAGCAGCTTGTGATGCTGACGGTGGATATTGTTTTTATGCCGAGACTTATTAATCGAGGCAACTGGGAGAAGTATTCGAGTTATAAAAATATCGAGCGAATCAAGTGGATGATGCAGGGTAAAGAGGGATTGATATTAGCGACTCCTCATTACGGCAATTTCGAGATAATGGGTTATATGCTCGGCGAGTTCGATTTCGATATTTATAGTATCGCTCGGCCGCTGGATAACCGTTTTATCAATAATTATCTTTACAGCGTTCGGCAGAGGCGCGGGCAGAAGATTATCGATAAAAAAGGCGCCGCCGAGCAGATGGAGCAGATTGTAAAGCAAGGCTCGACTCTCTGTTTTATTGCCGACCAGGACGCGGGCAAGAAGGGCGTGTTCGTAGATTTCTTCGGCAGAAAGGCCAGCACTTATAAGAGCATCGGGCTGGTGGCGATTCAATATAATCTACCGATAGGTATCGGCGTCAGCAGGAGAGTCGGCAATCGGTTCTTTTTCGATGTTGAGGTCGTGCGGATGATTATGCCCGAAGAATGGCGGGATAAGGATGATGCGCTGCTGTGGGTTACGGAGGAATATATGAAGGCCTTCGAGGCGGCGATTCGGCAGGACCCGACACAGTACTGGTGGATACACCGGCGATGGAAGACAAGGCCGAAAGAAGAAAAAATCCGAAATCCGAAACCCTAAATCCGAAACAAATTCAAAAAACAAAACGATAATGCTTAAAATTTCCGATTTGTGAGTTTTAGGATTTTTTATGTGTATTTGCTTTCATTGGCGGTTATAATTCGTCTATATTTGGTTTGATTGGAGATAGATATGTCCGAACCGCAAAAAAGCTGGGAGCACAGGCTCAGTAAGCCGACCGATTCACTGGCTGTTGATTTTGTCGAGTCATTGTCCTACGACAAGCGGCTTTACAAATATGATATTGTCGGGTCGATAGCTCACGCGGAGATGCTCTTCGCTCAAAAACTTTTGACGAGAGATGAGCTGAAGCAAATCAAGGACGGATTGATAGAAATATCCCGCCAGATAACCGAGGGGCAGTTTAAATTTGACGCGACTTATGAAGATATTCATATGGCGATTGAAAACGCGCTGATAGCTCAAATCGGGGATGCGGGCAAGAAGCTTCATACCGGTCGGAGCCGGAACGACCAGGTCGCCACCGATATGCGTCTTTGGATGCGCGACGAAATCGAGATAATTCAGGCAAAAATAACTTTGCTGCAGAAGGCTTTTGTCAAGCTCGCTGAAAAATATGTATCCGATGTAATGCCTGCCTATACTCATCTTCAACGGGCACAGCCTGTTTCCATCGCGGCGTATGTTTTGAGTTTTGTCGAGCAGCTTAACCGAGATTTTCTTCGGCTGAAAAACTGCCGACTGCTTGTAAATCTTTCGCCGCTGGGCAGCGGAGCGATAGCAGGAACATCTCTGCCTTTGGACAGGAAGCTGACAAGCAGCCTTTTAGGGTTTTCGGATATTACATATAATACGATAGATTCGGTTTCGAGCAGGGATTTTTGCGCGGAGTTTATTTTTGACTGCTGTCTGATTTCGGCGCATTTGTCAAAACTGGCCGAGGACTGGATTATTTTTTCAACAGCCGAGTTCGATTTTATTCGTGTCGACGACGGGTTCTGCACATCATCGAGTATGATGCCGCAGAAGCGCAACCCTGATATGCTTGAACTAATTCGCGGCAAGACGGGAAGTCTTTACGGTTCTCTTATGGCGATGCTGACGATATTGAAGGCGCAGCCGAGCGGCTATAACCGTGATTTGCAGGAAGATAAAGTTCATACATTCAAGGCAGCCGATACGATAGAGGCGTGCATCGATATGACCTGTGCAATAGTTGGGAACACCGCATTTAAGATGGACAAGATTTCTGCCGGTCTTGATAAGGGCTTTCTTGATGCGACGGCGCTGGCTGAATATCTTGTTACGAAAGCAGTGCCTTTCCGCACGGCACACGGGATTGTCGGTGCGCTTGTTGCTGAATGTGAAAAGCAGGGCAAAACACTTGCTCAAGTCGGCATTGATGAGTTTAAAGAACACTGCGAAGTTATTACGGACGATGTTTATCAGCGTTTAGGCGCCA
>JAQTQF010000019.1 GCA_028712345.1 Phycisphaerae bacterium
CCGTTGGTTACGATGGATTTATCACTGGGTAAATCGACAAGTTCCCAGCTTTCGCCGATTTTTTTATCGGCAGGAAAGTCCTTATTTAAGCTGCTTGCCAGCTTGCCTCCGCCCCAGATGAGTTCCTTATAGATTGCTTTAAATTTTAGTGGATAAGGCTTCATTAGTATTTACTCCTGTTTACATAATTTATTATACCATTAGTAATTGCGACAGCTAATTTTCTCTGCATATTTTTGTCTTTGAGCTGTTTTGCTTCCCAGTAGTTTGATAGATAGCCCATCTCTACCAGTACAGCAGGGCAGCGTGTATTCTTTAACACTCTGTAATCGGCCTGTCTTGTTCCGTGGCTCTTAATGCCAGTGCCGGTCATTTGCCTGTCTATCGCTTCGGCAAGATTTCGAGCCGATGAACCTGCTTGTTTTGCGACATAAACCGTAAAGCCGTTTCTACCGCTTGTTGCGCAGGAGTCGGCGTGAATACTTATGAAAAGCAAGGCATTGTTGCGATTCGCAATATTAGCGCGTTCGTCCAGCTCGATAAAAGTATCATTACTTCTGGTCATTATTATTCTAAAACCGCTGTCTTTTAGGATGCCCGCAATCTGCAAGGCGACATCAAGATTGACGGTTTTTTCATAAAAACCGTGGGGGCTGATTGCACCGGGGTCTTTTCCGCCGTGGCCCGGGTCAATTACAATAATTCTGCCTTCGCCGTCGGCCCATGATTTTTTAGTTGGTTTCGGAATTGTCTTGGGAATCACTGGTGTTATCGCGGGAGTAGTTTTTACGATTTCTTTCCTAATCTGTTCTTCAAGGCTCGAACGGACATATATCAGACCGTCTTTATTTTTTGTTTTGCCGAGTGTGCCGAAGTATTTATCGTTAAAATATATATAGTTGTCTTTTGGAAATATTGCGATATTGTTGCCGCCGCCGCTTAAGACAATTTTTCTGTCTGTTACCAGAGAAGTTTTCATCTCAAGCCTGCCGGCAAGATAATAAAGATTTACCATTTGCTCGTCCGGTGCCAATACGCCCGCAGCGTTGCGTTTGGCGGGCTGTTGGCAACCTGATACTGCCAATGCCACGAAAACTAAAGACAAAACCAGCAGTGTAAATTTTTTCATAAAAATACCTTTTTGAAATACTTTTTTAATAAAGCTCTTCGTCAAAATCTTGTTGTTCTGTTAGTTTCAGTTTAATACTGAGATGCTGACAGGCGGCTTTGGTTATTTCCCTGCCCCTTTTTGTTCTGCGAATAAATCCTATCTGTAATAAATAAGGTTCAACGACATCTTCAAGTGTGTCCTTTTCTTCGCCGAGCGTTGCGGCGAGGGCTTCAATGCCCGCAGGTCCGCCGTTGTATATGTTTGCGATGGCACGGAGGAAGGACCTGTCCAGTTCGTCAAGGCCGAGTTCGTCAATCCGCTCCATAGTTAACGCGCTGGTTACAATATCTTCAGTTAATTTCCCCTTGCCCTTTACCTGGGCGTAATCCCGGACCCGTTTTAAGAGTCTGTTTGCAACTCGCGGCGTGCCGCGGCTGCGCGAGGCGATAAGCTCAAGTGTGCCGTTGTCGCAGGGCAGATTCAACAGATTGGCGGAACGGACAAGAATTGTCGCCAGTTCCTGCGAACTGTAAAACTCCATATGATACAGCATTCCGAATCTGCCGCGCATCGGTGCGCTCAACAGGCCGGCTCTTGTCGTTGCGCCGATAAGAGTAAATTGTTTGAGCGGGAAATTTATGGTTTTTGCGTGCATTCCGCTGTCAACGGTGAAATCAACTCTGAAGTCCTCCATTGCAGGGTATATGAATTCCTCGACTGGCGTACTGAGACGGTGTATTTCATCGATAAACAAAATGTCGCCGGTGTTGATATTGCTCAAAAGTCCCATCACATCGCCTTGCTTGACCAGGGCAGGGCCGGAAGTCGTCCTGATTTTTGCGCCCATTTCGTTTGCGATGACATGAGCCAATGTAGTTTTGCCCAGACCGGGCGGACCGTAAAAAAGGGTATGGTCGAGCGGCTCGCCGCGTTTTTTCGCTGCGGACATAGCAATAGACAGTTTTTCCTTGATGTTTTCCTGCCCGATACATTCGGCAAGCTGCGTCGGACGCAGGGAAGTATTGAATGTCTCTTCCTGAGCGTTCATCGATTCGCTGTTTATTACTCTGTCAATCGCCATAATTTTACACTTCTATTCCTTGTTTTATTCTATACACAAAAGGCACAAGTTCTTCGGCTGTTTTAATTTGCGGATGTTTTTTACAGGCCATTCTTATAAGTTCTGCCGCTTCGATTCGTTTCTCGCCCCAGGCAATGAGAATTTCCAGGGCTTCGAGCTGGAAGCCGTTGAACGCGGTCTCATCGTCCGCTTTTGCCGGCGTTGCTCCGAGTGCAAACTGCGTTAGCTTTCCTTTAAGTTCGGCGATTATATGCTGGGCAAGTCTTTTGCCTATTCCCGGCAGGGCGATGAGCGTCTTTTCGTCACCGTTTTCTATCGCCGCTGCTATCGTAGATATCGGCAAAGCAAGTGATTTTAATCCTTTCTTTATTCCGATACCGCCGACGCTCGTATATCGTCTGAAAAAGTCTTTTTCACCGCCCGATACGAATCCGACCATTTGCGGAATCAGATTTCCGCCCGCCATACTGCCTTCGTAGTATTCCATCGTACAAAGAGTTATCTCATTGCCGATACTTTCGGCCAGCAGGCTTGTCATATAGCCCGGCAGAAGTATCTCGTAACTAATCGACCCGATCTGAACAAGGGCGGTATCGCTGCCAAGCTGAATAAGTTTTCCGCTAATTTGTGCTATCATAAACTTGTTATTTCCGAGAAACCTGTTCCCAGGGGAGCGGGAATCCATTTCGTTACAATTTTTTCGTATTTGCGCAACACAGCGCAACCGCTATGGCGTCAGCCACATCGGCAGGCTCAGGCAGTTTCGCAAGAGCCAAAATGGTTTTTATACTTCTTTGCATTTGCAGCTTTGCGGCTCTGCCGTTGCCAGTTAATGATTTCTTAATTTTTGTCGCGGCAAAGCTTTTTACCTCTGCCCCGGCCGAACGAGCAGTGGCAAGTATAACACCTCTCGCGTGTCCCATCAATATCGCTGTTTTCGGATGGGCATAATGAGAATACAAATCCTCAACAGCGACTCGCTGGGGCCGATGCTTTTTAAGCAGCGAGCTTATATCCTGTCCAATCTGGGCGAGCCGAAAATCCAGCGAAGCTTTAGCGTTGGTCTTGCAAACGCCGGCCTCGATGAGTTTGACATCTCCGCCGTCCGACTCAATCACGGCATATCCGCAAACCTGCAAACCCGGGTCTATGCCGAGAATTTTCATTGCGACTCCTCCCCGCGTTTAATTCTGTATCCGCCGGGAGTATCTTCGATTAGCCACCCTTCGGCTGTTATTTGTGCTCGCAGGGCATCAGCCGATTTGAAGTCTTTGTTAAGCTTTGCCGCTTTTCTATTTTCTGCCAGTTCTATTATATTGCCCGGCACCTCTTCGTCTGCCGCATCCAGCACGCCGAGTACCGAATCAATTTTATTTATTGTATCAAGCATCTCTGCCGCCGCGGTCGAATTCATATCGCCGGCTTTATTGACTTCTCTGATAAAATCAAAGAGTACCGCCAGTGCTTTTGAAATATTCAAATCTTCGTAAAGAGCGGCATCGAATTCGGCCAGACAATTAGAGGTCAAGTGCCGCAGCGGCTCGGCAATAGCGCCTTGCTTTTTGTTTTTACGCAACTCCGTCAGAGTCAAAACGCATTGCTGTATTTTATCTATTGCCTGCTGGGCGGCATTGAGCCCATCGAAAGTGAAATTATAGTTTTGCCTGTAATGCGAAGAAATAAGCGCATATCGTATGGCGTTTTTCCTGAATCCCTTTTCGATAAGTTCCTGAATAGTGTAAAGATTGCCCTTCGATTTGGACATTTTTTCGCCGTCGAACAATAAGAATCGCGTATGCAGCCAGTAGTTGACGAATTTTTTCCCGCTGGCCGCTTCGGATTGCGCGATTTCGCATTCGTGATGGGGAAAGATATTATCTTCGCCGCCGGTGTGGATGTCGAACTGGGCGCCTAAATATTTTGAACTCATTGCCGAGCATTCTATATGCCAGCCCGGAAATCCTTTGCCCCAGGGACTGGGCCACTGCTGAAGATGTTTCGGGTCGTGCTTCCACAGAGCAAAGTCCTGCGGATTTTTCTTTTCCTGATTTATTTCAATCCTTGCGCCCGCATTTAAATCGTCCAGCGTATTGCCGGAGAGTTTTCCGTAATCGGCAAACTTCGTAACATCGTAATAAACATTGTTTCCGACAACATAGGCGAACCCCTTATCGACAAGTACCTTAATTATATCAATCATATCGCCGATATGTTCTGTTGCTTTGGGGTATTTATTTGGGGGCTTTATATTGAGAAGCTTACTTGCCTCCAGAAACGAGGCGGTATAGACTTTCGCGATTTCCAGCGGGTCTTTTTTTTGTTTTTTTGCGGCCTCTTCGAGCTTATCCGCACCTTCGTCCGCATCGTCGGTCAGATGTCCGACATCGGTTATATTCATAATGTGAGTAACGGCAAAACCTTTGAATTCGAGAAACCGCTTCAATAAATCCGCCACGAGAAAACTCCTGAAATTTCCTATATGCGGATGCGAATATACCGTCGGCCCGCAGCTGTATATCCCGACACGGCCTTTTTGAAGAGGCTTAAATTCTTCTATTCTTCGACTTAGAGTGTTGTAAATCTTCAAATCCATTTATTTCTCTGACGCTGATTAACACTGTTTTTTTTAGACACGGATTTACACAGATTTACACGGTATATTACTAATTTGTATTTCATTTTTGTCCATTTTTAAAAATACTTTATATTTAACCGAATATTCGGCGTTTAACTTCAACGGATTGTCCGAAGTTTATCAGCAATCCGACTTCTATGCCGGTAGCTTTTAAATAATTCACTAATTGAACTTCATGTACCGATTCCAGTTTACTTACCGCTTTAACCTCAACGATGATTTTGTCATCGACTATTATGTCGGGGGAATAATCGCCGACTACTATGTTATGATAGGTAATCTTTAATGGAAATTCGACAGCATATTTCAGTCCTGCTTCTCCCAATTCAACCGCAAGTGCATTCTTATAGACTTTTTCAAGAAATCCGTATCCTAATTCCTTATGGACATTATACGCGGCAGCTATAATTTTTTCTGATAGTTCTTTATGTTTTAATATTATCATATTGTATCAGTGTTAATCCGTGTAAATCCGTGTCTAATATTCGTTTTTAACATCAGTGTTAATCCGTGTCTAATAATAGTTCAGTGTTCATCCGTGTCTACAAACTTCTTTTTATTTTTCTTCTTAGCAACACCGCCGCCATCGCTGATATTGCCAGTCCCTGTCCCGTTTCGCCGAGGCCTTCGTTTGTCTTGGCTTTCACATTGACATCGAGAAAATCGATTCCGAGAAGCGAAGCGATACATCGTTTCATTTGCGCCTTATACTGGCCGAGCTTTGGTTCTTCAGCGGTTATCGTAACATCGACATTTACAATTTCCCAGTTTTTGTGTTCGATATATTCCTTAACTTTCAAGACCAGTTCTTTGCTGTCGATATCTTTGAATTGCGGGTCAGTATCCGGGAAGAGCATCCCGATATCTCCCAGTCCCGCTGCTCCCGCAATTGCGTCAATCACCGCGTGCAGTGCGACATCACCGTCGCTGTGAGCCAGCAGGCCCTTTTCGAAGGGTATAAGAATCCCGCCGAGCTTAAGCGGTTTGCCCTCGATTAGCCGGTGAATATCCGTCCCTATGCCTGTTCTGTATTCATAATTTATATTATTCATAATGTTAGTCGTCGCCGGTTTGGCGGCGATTAAAGAGTTCCCTTTGTGCTCGGAATATCTTTTCCGCTGATTTTCACGGCTTGGGCCAATGCCTGGCCGAGAGCTTTAAAAATCGCCTCAGCGATATGATGGCTGTTTGTTCCGTGCGGAACGGTTATATGCAGGTTGAATTTTCCGTGATTGGCAAAACTCCGCAGCAATTCTTCGACGCATTCGACATCGAAGTCGCCGATTTTCTCCGTCCTGTACTGAACATTGTAAACGCAGAAGGGTCTGCCTGAAAGGTCAACGGCAACTGTTGCCAAAGCGTCTTCCATCGGCACGGTACTGCTGCCGTAGCGGGCGATGCCTTTTTTGTCGCCCAGCGCATCGGTCAAAACCTGCCCTAAGCAAATCGCCGCATCTTCAACGGTATGGTGATGGTCAACTTCGAGGTCGCCTTTGGCCTTGAGGAGCAAATCGATTTTGCTGTGCTTGCTCAAATGGCAGAGCATATGGTCGAGAAACCCTATCCCTGTGTCGATTTCATACCTGCCGGCCCCGTCGAGATTGATTTCGATTTTGATGTCGGTTTCGTTTGTCTTCCTTGCGATTTTTGCTTTTCTGTCAGCCATAACTCAATCCTTTTAGAACATGGTCAATTGTTCTTGTTTATTGCACAACTTTGAATTTTCAAAACCGGTATAATTATTATCTTTTCCAAAGAAATCGGCAAGTTTATTAATGCTGAGCATATTTAAAATTTCCAGCGTAATCGGTCGTTTGGCATCCCACCATATATAGGCGGAGTAAAATTCTTTTACGGCATCGGTGGATAACAAGTCATAAATTGCTTTTGCCTGTTCTTCAGATTTGCAGCTTAAAAAATAACAGGTATCGTCAAATACGACAGGTTTGCCTTCATAAGGGCCTACAAGACGGAATCTTATGCTTTTGTAGAAACCTGAAATGGCAATTTTCCAATCAGAAAAAGTGTAATCTCCCACGCCGAAAATAGAAAATTTCGGATTGTTTTTATAAATTACGCTTGTTCGTTTGTCTAATAATTTTTCATTCTGCTGTATATATTGCCATGTTTTAGGAGCGCGATTTTTAATCCTATCCGTTGGTTCACCCACAAAAGACTGCGGCACTAACATATATCTGTTTATGGTTTTTATTTCGCCGTTTGCCAGGTCTGAACTCTTTAGCATTGGGAATAAATAATCATCTTCCAACTGAATTTCTTCATTCAGAGCATTCTTATAATAGTCATCATGGCTTTTATGCAATTCCATAATTTTTGCGCAGTCATGCTTAATTCCAGACCTCCATCTCAAAGAGGTCTTTTCATCCCCAAAAAGATGTTTCCATTTTTCATACAATTGCAGATTTGCGATGAAGCGGCCTTTTTTAAAGGATGCCAGAATGCTATATTTATCAGAAAGGTCATTGTAGATTTCGCACTGAATCGGCTGATGTTGTTTTTTCAGATGAACGCACAGCAAACACGCATCAACAGCAACATCAAAATATTTTTTTGAGTCAATATTATATATTTTGCAGAGGTCAAAAGAGAGATGATTCTTATGGCTGTAAGATAGTATTTTTCGTGCAACGGAGGTCTTGCAAAGCATTGCAAGATAAGCATCGTGCCCTCTTAAATTTTCGAGCATGGTTATTATAATAGACTCAGAAATATCAAAATTTCCCTTTCCTGTGATGGCATCAAGGCCTTTGTGGTTTTGGAAATTTAATTTTTGCGGAAGATTTTTACCGCCGATGCTTCCAAGTCCTGAATTTGTTACCCAAGGAGGGTTGCCTATGACAAGAATCGGCTCCGGCATGGATTCAAGCTGTTTGTCCCATGAAAAAGTAAAAAAATCAGCCTGAATTATTTTGATATCCATTTTTTTGGTGAATGGACTAATTTTTTCAGTGGTATCAGCTAAATATTGTTCAGAGATATCAGTACCCAGATAGTATTTTACGGAGGGAAAAGTTTCTATTGCCGAAAGTATAAAGCTGCCCCTGCCGCAGGTCGGTTCTATAACGGATGATGGAAAAATATTATGCTCAAAGAGCAATTGACAGATTTTTTTTGTCAATTCCGGCGGAGTCTGCCAATCCCCGAATTCTATTTTTTTGTTTTTCCCGTTACTCACCGCTAATGAACCCTAAGAATACCGTTTACTTTGCCGGCTTTTTCAATAATTCGATTATACTGAAGTCTCCATTGAAGGGCGTTTGAAATAGTCAGATAGCCGATTTCAGGAGGGCTTTTAAGAATATCTTTAGCTATTTTTTCAGCTTCGATTTCATCCATTGGCAGCATACGCTCATGCAAAAAAGCCACGATATCATCAGAGTTGCCTTGATTTTCTATTATCTTTCGCAAGCCGGTTGTAGTTTGATAATCACCTGTCCTGCTTTTTTCGATAAAGACGCTGTGCAGAATATTGAGACGACCTGTTTTGGTCTTCTCATTATCTGTTTTATCGTAAACGAACACGAGAAGCGAATAGCCCAGACCAAAAATCTTTTGGCGGGCGGATTTATATGGACATGACGACTGCGGCTGTTTGATGCTTGTAACTTTCATATCCACGCCAATATCAGGAAAATCAATTCCGGACGCTGAATTACCTGCCGAAAAATCGTATTTAGACAAGAGATATTTCTTGAACTTATGCTCAAAATAAGTTCCTACTGCCTTGCCGTCTGTAACGCCGAATAAAGAAGGGGCATTGTGTTTAGACTCGGATTTCGCAAAGAAACACGCCTCCTTGCAAAGTTTCTCTATGTCTAATATATTTTTAATACTCATATATTATCCGGCCTGGGAGATTATTTCTTTTAACGCATTGATAAGTTTATCGTTCTGCTCGGCTGTGCCGACGGTAATTCTCAATTTGTCCTTAATATCCGGATATGCCCAGTAACGGACATATATATTTTTGCCCTTGAGCTTTTCATAAATATCCATCGCCCGCTGTTTTGTATATTTTGCGAAGAGGAAATTTGCCCGGCTTGGATAAACCTCAAATCCCAAATCAGTTAATTGGCCGGTCAGTCTTTTTCGCTCCTTTTTTATTTTTTCGATATTTTTTTTGAAATACCCCTGGTCTTTTATCGCAGCGGTTGCCGCGGCAATAGCAATCGCATCGGCGTTATAAGAATCTTTGACTTTATTAAGGCCTTTAATCAGGCTTTCGTTTGCGATACCGAATCCGAACCGCAGACCGGCAAGAGAATAGCCCTTGCTCATCGAGCGGAGAATAATCACATTCTCATATTTTTTCACAAGCTCAACGCAGGTTTCCTCCGCAAAGTCAACATACGCTTCGTCAATCAGCAGAACGCTTTTTCCTTTCAGTTCCTCGGCAAGCTGAGCCAGTTCCTCTTTCGGAATAACCGTTCCGCTTGGTGCGTTCGGATTGCAGACGATTGTCAGGACTGCTTCAGCCGAGACAAGTTTTGCAGGCAGATTGAATTCGTTATCAAATGGAATTTCGATGGCAGGGCAGTTTTGCATCTTCGCCAAAACCGGATAAAGAGAATATGTCGGTACCGGATATGCAAGCGGATGATTCTCATCGCAAAACGCTCTTACCGCCATATTTAAAAGTTCATCTCCGCCGTTGACGCAAATAATATTTTCCGCGCTGAGGCCAAGAATTTCCGCCGCGGCGTCTCTGAACGCATCTGCCGCCGGTGCGGGATATCTTCTCAATTGCTCAGCCGTGATGTTTTTTATTGCCCGCAGAACTTCGGGACTGGCCGGATATGGATTTTCATTGGTATTGAGTTTGACTACCTCGGGGTCTTTAGGCTGAAAGCCCGGCTCATAACCTGCCATTTTTTCTATATTTTCACGGAAATAGCTCATAAACAGGGATTATACGATGAAAAATACCAATTGCAAAGAACGATTTGTGTGGTTTTTTGCTGTTTTTGCAGGCTGCTAAGCCGGATTTTTACCGCAGTAATCTATGATTCTCGCTATTTCGCTCCTCATATCCCTGCGGTGCACAATCATATCGATAAAGCCGTGCTCCAGCAGGAATTCCGCTCTTTGAAATCCTTCGGGCAACTCAACCTTAATCGTTTCATAAATCGTCCTCGGCCCGGCAAAACCAATCAGCGCCTGCGGCTCGGCTATAATAACATCGCCCAGCATCGCGAAACTTGCCGTCACACCTCCGGTGGTAGGGTCTGTAAGAAGGGATATAAAAAGTCCGCCGCTGTCGTCTAATTTTGCCAGAGCAGCGCTGGTCTTTGCCATCTGTCCCAGCGAGACAACGCCTTCGTGCATCCTTGCTCCGCCTGATGAACTTACCACTATCAAAGGCAGAGAATCCTCAATCGCTTTCTCGATGGCCGTGCTCAATTTCTCGCCGACAACCGCACCCATCGAACCGCCTAAGAAATTAAAATCCATCACCGCCAGCATTACCGGCCTGCCCTTGATAAAGGCCTTTCCGACAAGAATCGCCTCTTTGCCCGCGGCGGTTTTCTCGGCGGCCTTGGCCCGTTCCTTATATTTGGTGCCCCTGTAAGAAAAGCTCAGCGGGTCGGAGGTAACCATATCGGCCAAGAACTGTTCAAATGTGCCTTCGTCGGCGAGATATTTGATCCGTGCCTCTGCTCCGATTCGGAAATGATAATTGCATTGTGGACAGACATCGAGATTTTCCGTCACTTTTTTCTTAAAGAGCGTCTGCTCACAGCCCGGACATTTGAGCCACAGTCCCGCCGGCATCTCTTTCTTCGGCTTTAAGCTAAAGCCGTCCCATTGTGATTCTGCTTTTTTGGCCATATTCCAGCTGTCATTCCCGCGAACTTTAAGATGTCATTCCCGCGAAATTTATCCCCAAGGGAGCGGGAATCCATATACTAAATACCAAATATTTTTCAATTGGGGGGATTCTACCAGAAATTTTCGTTAAAATCGAGGATTATTTGCAGGCTTTTCTGATTGCCTCAATCGCCGCTAACCTGTCAGGCTTGCCGAAAATCCCGTTTCCGGCAACGAGAGTATCAGCTCCCATCCCGACAACCATTCCAGCGGTATCGGCATCGATTCCGCCATCTACCTCGATTCTGATATCGGGACCGACGATTTGACGAATCGGCTTTATCTTTTTGGCCGCCTCGGCAATAAAGCTCTGGCCGCCAAAACCCGGATGAACCGTCATAACTAAAATCATCTCCGCCAGCGGAGCATACTTTTCAATTTTTTTGACCGGCGTTTCAGGGTTAAGACACAACCCCGCAGTTACGCCCCAATCGTGCAGTTTTTTGATAAAATCTGCCGGCTGCGGCACGACTTCTATATGAAAGGTTATATTGTTTGTTCCTGCCGCGATGAAGGCCTGGGCGTATTTTTCCGGCTCGCTTATCATAAGATGGCTGTCGAAAAACAGCTTTGAGTGTTTGCGAATTTTGGCGATAACCGCCGGGCCGATAGTAAGGTTCGGCACGAAATGGCCATCCATAATATCTAAATGGAGCATATTCACCCCGGCCTTTTCGACCTGTGCTATTTCATCGGCCAAATTCGCGAAATCGGCGCTGAGAATCGACGGTGCAATCTCAGTCGTCCCTGCTTGTGGTAATGTCCTTTTCATACAGGCCTTAATTAACCATAGATTGGCACGAATTTCAAAAATATTTTTTAATTTTAAAACTGCTTCAAATCAGATTAGCGAAGTTTCATGTTAATGACAAATTGAAGGCAAAAAAGACCGTTGGGGAACCAACGGCCTTTAATTCGGTTTATTGTATTCTGTTTTTACTATTTTTCATCAAGTATTTCGATACACTTGAAGGGTTTGCCTTCCATAAATTCAAGGCTTGCTCCGCCGCCGGTTGAGACATGGGTTACCTTGTCCGACAATTTCATTTTCTTGATGGCGCTTGCGCTGTCGCCGCCGCCGATGATACTCTTTGCGCCATTTTTCTGTGTGGCATTGGCAACCGCCTGCGCGACGGCTTTTGTGCCCTCGTCAAACGGCTTCATCTCGAATACGCCCATCGGGCCGTTCCAGACAACCGTTTTGGCGTCCGCCAGTTTTTCGATAAACAGCTTTTGCGAAGCAGGGCCGATATCCAGTCCCAGCCAGCCATCAGGAATATCGCCGGTAACAACCTTATTCTCCGCGTTTTCTTTAAATTCACTGGCGATTACATCGTCCACCGGCAGAATCAATTCGCAATTTGCCGCCTTTGCTTTGCCGAACAGCTCTTTTGCTTTTTCAATAAAATCATCTTCGCACAGGCTCTTGCCGATTTTCCTTCCCTGTGCCTTGAAGAATGTATAGGCCATCGCGCCGCCGATGAGAATTCTATCGACTTTCGTCAGGAGGTTTTCGATAACAGCTAATTTATCTGAAACTTTTGCTCCGCCTAAAATCGCCACAAAAGGCCGAACCGGATTATTAATCGTATCGCCGAGGAATTTCAGTTCCCTTTCGATAAGAAAACCCACTACTTTGGGCTTATCGCCCATAAGCTGCGGGACGGTCAGCATCGATGCGTTGTCGCGGTGTGCAGTGCCAAAAGCGTCATCGACATAAACATCGCCAAGTTCGGCAATCTGTCTTGCGAAATCGTCTTTTTCCTTGCGAAGAGCAGGGTCGTCCTTTGCCTTTTTATCTTTGATTTCTTCCGCCTTATAAAAACGAACATTCTCCAAAAGCAAGATATCGCCGTCTTTTAATGCAGCCGCTTTGGCTTTTACATCAGCCCCGATGCAGTCATCGGCAAAGACTACGGGCTTGCCCAAAAGTTCCGACAGCCTTTTTGCTACCGGCTTCATTGTGAATTCAATTTTCTTTTCTCCTTTTGGTCTTCCAAGATGGCTCATCAAAATAACCCTGCCGCCTTTTTCAACGATTGTCTTGATCGTCGGCAGCGCCATTACAATACGGTTATCGGAAGTGATATTACCCTCATCGTCGATGGGGACATTGAAATCGACCCGCATCAAAACCCTCTTACCCTTTACTTCAATGTCCGCTACTGTTTTTTTTGCCATAATGGTATCCCTTTCTTTCACGAGTATGCTTTACAGTTTAGCTCTATTTATAAGATATTTCGCTGCAACTGTATTTAGTCTGCCTTTTGTGCATTTGCTGCCGTCATAGCTCTGGAGTATCTCAAGGTCGGTTTTCCATACCAAATCGCCCGGAGCCAGCAAAAACAGGCTGCCTTGTTCGTATGTCTCAAAAAGCTGTCCATCTTTATAGTAATAATGTGTGGGGCATATCTCGGTAGGGTAGGCCCGCATCATTGGCGGAATGTCGTGCGGCAAAAACCAGAGCTTAATTTCCCGCTCAGCCTCTTCGGTTGTTGCCGAGGTATGAATTAAATTATCCATCCTGTCACTGATAACCTTGCCGTCCGCGTCTTTAACCGGCACAACTGTGCCGAGAGCCCTGATACAGCCGGGTCTTTCTTCCCGTGCTTTGTGGGGATTCGTCGGGCCTGCTAATGTCCTTATATTATCAAGAACGCCTGCGCCCTGATAAACAATCGCTATAACTCTTCTTTTCCATTTGTTTTCATCGGTATAATGAACCCTGCCGGTTATATAATCGAGCAGGGATTCGTAAAACGGTTTACCCTTGTGCTCGTCATAGTGTTCTTCAGCCAGAAATCTCGACACATTTACCACCTTTGCGGCGGCAAAACGAGCCCCTGTGTGAAATTCTGATAACTGTGAAAATATAAATCCCGTAATTGAATTCTTAAGCGCGTCCGGTTTAATAAGAACGAGCGTCTGTTCGAGCTGCTTTTCATTCATAATCCAGTATCCTTATGTATCCCCAAAATCCGTTATATAAATTGGCATTAGTTTTCAAAGGTTGAGACTATCCGATTCAAAAAAAGCTCCTGGTTTTATGCCAGGAGCTTTCTCAATTTTACATAGTTGCGATTTTCGCAATTATATCAACGGTGCGGTTTGAATAACCCCACTCATTGTCATACCAGCTTACAACCTTAATG
>JAQTQF010000232.1 GCA_028712345.1 Phycisphaerae bacterium
GGATGCGTATAGAAAGATAAGGAATACTATTCGCTATCTGCTTAGCAATTTAGCGGGGTTCGACCCGGCCAAGGCGGGTGTGGATTACGATAAGATGTTCGAGATTGATAAATGGGCGATGCAGCGGATGCAAAAGCTTATCAGCGAAGTTACGGACGGGTATGAAAACTTTTTGTTTCATCGGGTTTATACGCTGATTTACAATTTCTGCTCAGTCGAGATGAGCAGTATCTATATGGATTTGCTCAAAGACAGACTCTATTGCGACGGAAAGGATTCACTGTCGCGCAGAAGCGCACAGACGGCAATGTACAGAATTCTTGACGGGCTTAACAGGATGCTTGCGCCGATACTCGCTCATACCGCTGAAGAAGTTTACGAATCGATGGAATTTAAAAGCGAGATAGTCGAAACCGTTCATTTGCTTTCGATGCCTAAGGTTGACAAATCAATAGATTGGCAAAAAGACGAAGCGAAGTGGGAAAAGCTGATGGGCCTTCGTGATGAGGTTCTCAAAGAACTTGAGGGGCTGAGGCAAAAAGAGATTATCACGAGCAATCAGGAATCTTCGGTTGTGATAAGCACCGATGACGGGGATTTAATCGGAACGGTCGAGCAGTTTGGGATTGAAAATTTTGCCGCTCTGTGCATTGTGAGCGGGGTAAAACTGGTAAAGGAAAAATCGGATAAATTGGTACAGGGGCAAAAAAGCACTCACAACAAATGCCAGCGGTGCTGGAATTACTGGCCGAGCGTGGGAGAAAATGGCGAATGCCCAGACTTGTGCAGTCGGTGCGCTAAAATAGTTTTGAGTTGAATATCCGCCTGCGGCGGATAGGTTTCGAAGCAAATAAGGGAATCAGACCATCAGGGGACCAGGATGCAGGATACCAGCATATCAGGTTGTCAGGCGAATGCAAAGGCGACACTTGGAAGCAGAGATGCAAGAAAATTGGTGCGGTAAATGGATAAGAAGATAATAAAAATCGCTTCCTTTTTTGAATACACCAACGCAGAAATCGCAAGGTTAGCTCTTGAGTCAGAGGATATTGAATGTTTCCTGTCAGGTGAAAATTTCGTAGCTACATACTGGCTCTATGCAAATGCCGACGGCGGAATAAAACTTTATATAAAGGAATCAGATAAACAAAAAGCACTGGAAATCCTTAAAAATATTAACCGTCCGGAAAATGCAGATACAGACCAAAGCTATGACATAAGATGTCCAAAATGCAATGGTGCCGATATTGGTGATATGAAAAATTACCGCTGGTTCCTGATAATTTTAATATTTTTTTTAGCATTGTTATCCCCCCTTCTTCTAATTCTGGGAGTGCTGTTAGTAATGCTCCCCGGCGGTTATAAATGCAATAACTGCGGTAATAAGTGGAAACAAGAGGAAATCTCCGGTTAAGGCCGTCTGCACCCTGCCACAACGGTAATTACTGATTTATGATTCTGTATCTCCGATGCGGATTTTTTTCGCGGTGGTGATTGATGAGATAGTAGCAGAAAATGTAGCCGGCGACGGCGACCAGGCCGCCGACGAGAAAACAGCCGAGCCACAGTTCGGCGCCGATTGAGCTTGTCAAAGTCCAGAACCTGCTCCAATAGTCTTTTGTGAATAATCCGGTTATCATATTGCCCGGGCGGAAAAGCTCATTGAAAAGTTCCGAAACCCGTTCTTTACTCATATTTGTGCGCCAGGGGGATAGTTGTAAGACGAATTTGCCGACAAGATAGGCGGGGTAATAAATAATAGCGAAAGTAAAGATGTTGCTGACCCAGATGCTTACGAGGGTCGCGAATTTATTGGCGCGGAGCATTACGCTCAGCACCAGAGCCATAAGTATATGCAGGCCGAGAAACGGCGTCCACGCGATAAACAGGCCGAGTCCGACTCCGAGCGAGATTTTATGCGGGGAGTCCTGAATATGCAGGATTTTATACTCAAGGTAACGCAGGATTTTATGTTTTCTTCTTTTTTTTATTTTGATTTCTTTCATAACTCAATGGATTCCCGCTTTCGCGGGAATGACACATGTAAAATTTTTACTATAGCTGTTTGCTGATAATCTCAAGGACGGTTTCAACAGTCACATTTTTTATGTCGTGTGCGGGGTTTGTACTCTCGACCTCGCTGCCTCTTTTATCGATTTCGACGGCTGCGACGGTTTGAGGCCTGTCGTAAGGGCCTACCCTGTTGGGATTTGTTAAACCAAAAACAAGAGCTATCGGTACTCCAAGGGCTGCGGCAATATGAGCGGGTCCTGTATCGTTGCTGACGACAAATTTTGCCTGCGACAGAAGCGCGACGAGCTGGCCGATATTCGTTCCTCCGGCGAGGTTTACTACCGGCACACTTGCCAGACTTTTGAGCTTTTCTGCGATTTCTTTTTCCGACTCAACCCCTGAGAGGACAATGCCGTACTGATATTTTTCGGAAACCTTATTGGCCAGACCGGCGAAATTCTCGACGGGCCACCGCTTGGCCTCAACGGTTGCGCCGGGGACAAGAACCGCGTAGTTATCCTTGTCAATTTTGTTGTCGGACAGAATTTTTCCTGACTCATCAACGGCCTGCTTCTGAGGCTCCAGGCCAAAGCGAACATCGCCTCGCTTTGCGCCTGCCGAGCAGACCATATCGATAAAATAATCGACAACATTAACGGATTGCTGCGAGGCGGCAATCCGGTCTGTGTAAAAAGGTTTGGTGAATTCCTGAGTTTTGGCCGGTCCGAATCTTTTTTTGCAGCCGCTTAGCCAGGCGAAAATCGCGCTTCTGAATCTGCCCTGAAAATCAAATACGATATCGTAATTTTCTCTTCTTAGCTGTTTGACAAGTCTTATAAGCTCGGCAAAGGCGGATAGTTTGCACCACCATTTGCCAAGTTTTCTTCGTTGAAAAATTACGAGCTTGTCGATGCATTTATGGCATTCGATAAGAGGGGCGAACTCCGGTCTTATGAACCAGTGTATTTGTGCATCGGGGAAATTGTCCTTCAGACAGCAGGCTGCCGGAAGAGCCATAACTATATCGCCCAGTGCGCTGGGTTTTATTATCAGTATTTTCTTCATTTGTGCGGTCATTTATCTTTTATATTATAAGAATCAGCGATTATCGTAGTCAGTCTCTTTGCTACGGTTAGTCGTTCGACCTGCCAAAACAGCCTTCTTGCGCTGCCGTATGGCATTTGCATGGCATTACAGTAATCAAAAAATCCCCTGTACAAATCCGTGAAAGTTACGGACTTAAAACGAGTAAGCGTTTCGGCCAGTTTGGCAAGCGTTCTTGTCCGATTTTGCCCCCTGCTGAGCAGATTTAGTTTTATGCCGTCAAGGTCAATGAGTTTAGTTTTGTAAACGCCGGCGCTGTTTTTATATA
>JAQTQF010000233.1 GCA_028712345.1 Phycisphaerae bacterium
AGAATGAACGGCAGCAGTTTGTCGAACGGCTCAGCCGAAACAGCGGCAGGGACGACGAGAACTTTTTTGTTATGTCGGCAGGCGATAAAGTTACAAGTTTTGTCGCGCAGGTCATCGAAAAATACGATTACAATTATTATATCGTAAGAGCGGTTGAACTGGGCGAACCCGGCAGCGAGCCGACGGTAATAGGTAATGAAGTTGTCGCGGTAAATGTCGCGGAGCCTTTCCTGCTTCAGGGGAATCTGCCTGCCGATACATATATCGTTATGTTCAAAATCGGTGAAAATTATGTCTTCTATTCAGAGGTGTAGTATGTCTGCTGCGGAAAATAAAAGCAAACGATGGCATTTCAATAAACAGCTCGATGTTTCCGTTCTTGTTCAGCTTGTCTTTCTGGCAACGCTGATTGTCGGGACCTGGGTCAATCTGCAAAATCAGTTTTCCGTTATGCAGCACGATATAACCAGACTGCTTGAGACGCAAAGGCAATTTCAGCATCGAATCGAGGAGTTAAGCAGAGTAAGTATTAGCTATGAATACCGCCTGCGTGTGATTGAAAAGAAACTGCCCGATGCGGACATAGGCAAGGATGGAGCGATGTGAAAATGGCAGGCGATAAAAAAACTAAAACCTCTATGCCCTTCATAAGGGCATATACCTTTATACTTGAGAAAAAAGATTTAATTCCCGCTGAAAAGCTGGTACTGATGAGCCTGTGCAGATACTGGCCGAGTCCTTTCTGGGGTTCAAATTCGTCAGTCGCCTTGTCTTTAGGTTATACGGCCAGATATGTACAGCGGATTATAAGCAGGTTAAAAGCCAAGGGCTATATCAAGGCCGGCTATGCTCACAAAATCCAGGACGGTGAAAACTATACGGTTCGGCTGATTGTACCGATGTGCTTCGAGGGTAAGTGCAGATTGTCAGATTTTAAGATAGACCACGACTTGCAGGTCGTTGGAGGTAACGGCCCAGAGGACAGGAGCCCTGCGGCCTATAGTACGCAAGCCGACGGCTTGCAGGACGACCTATTAGAAAGGAATAGAAAGAATAATATAAAGCTAATGTCTTTGCCATTGCCTGGGGAGGAGCAGGCAAAGACATTAGCATCAGATATTGCCCAAGGCTCCGCAGCGCCGATAGTCAGGAACTATTCGCAAATTCTCAAAGGTACGCTGTACAGGGCGACGGCTATGACGCAGGACGAGTTCGAGCAGAGGAGGCAGAAACAGTTAAGCAGGCTGAGAGTGATGTAGCACTTTTCAATTCCGCGGCAGAATGAAAAGTTCAATCTTAAGGACACCTTTAATTTTTTTTACTATGGATGCCTTACGGCACAGGAGGTTTTATTATGAACTGGAAAGTAATTTTATCGTTTATCATCGTTGCAGCGGCTGTATTTGTTACCGGCTGTCAGTTTTTGTATGATTACTGGCCTGCCGATATATCGCCTCTGGCGACCAAATACGCAGGAGTTGAGCCGAACAGTATTAAATGGTATGACAGAAATCTGCACACCGCAAAGGAGCTGAAAAACCAGGTGGTAGATACTTACATCGGTCAGCAGCTCCGGCTCGATTACCTTGCGAATCTTAACAAGGAAAAGTATCAGCATCTGCTCGGTGTTCTTGACTTGTCAATAAGACAGGCCCAGCAGGACAGGGCGGCGGCGGTCGGTACGATTGAAAAGCCCGGCTGGCTTTTGGCTGGTCTGCTGACTTTATTGCCTGTCGGCTCGTATGTGGCTGGTTGGCGAACTTTATGGCCTTCGCATTATACCGAGGAAGAAGTTAAGTCGCTGGTTGATAAGTCAAAAAGTACAAACATCTGAGAGTGCGGTTTTTATCGGCTGTTGAATGTAATTTTTGGATTTTAGATTAAAGAATATCGCGAATAAGTCGATAATCTTTATATATAAAGAACTACTTTTGAAACGGGTGTGCGACTATGAAATCCAGAAGGCAAAGAAAAGTTCTTGTCATTGACGACAGTCAGGCCAACCTTATTCTTCTCAGGGCTCATCTTAACAATATGGGACTTGTCGTTCTTGTTGCTGAAAATGCTGCTCAGGGTATAGCGATAGCATCCGAGCAGCGGCCTGATGTTATTCTTCTTGATGTAATGATGCCCGATATCGACGGGTATGAAGCCTGCAGGAGGCTCAAAGCCGATGTCCGCACCTCTTCTATTCCTGTTATCTTTGTCTCAGCCAAAGACCAGGTAGAAGACAAAATAGCCGGTCTCAAACTCGGTGCGATTGATTATGTAACAAAACCATTCAACAGGGGCGAGCTTCAGGCCCGCATCGGCATAGTGCTTCAGATGATAGAGCTTCAGGAAAGGCTGATTCTTCTTGCCAATACCGATGAGCTTACGGGTCTGTCCAACAGACGGCATTTCTTTGAAATTCTCGAACGGGAAGTGCTGCAGGCGAAAATCCGCGGCGGCTCTATCGCGGTTATGATGTTTGATGTCGACCATTTCAAGAATATCAATGATACTTACGGTCATCTGGCAGGCGACAGAATCCTTCAGCAGGTAGGTAAAATTCTCAATGAGAATATTTATCCGCTGGATATGGCATCCCGTTATGGCGGCGAGGAATTCGTTGTGCTTATGCCGGGAATGCCCGTTGAGATTGCCGCTCAAAGAGCCGACCAGCTTCGGGCAATAGTTGATAAATACTGCTGGGAAATTGCCAACAGGCCAATATCGGTTTCGTGCAGCGTTGGCGTTGCCGTTTTTGACGGCTCCGATACGACCGACCCTTATGAGCTTATCAGGAGGGCCGATGATGCCCTTTATGCCGCCAAGCGTCGCGGCAGAAATTGCGTGGTTTCCTACGACCAGATTAGTCCCGATGAGCATATTCCCGAACATCAGAACGAAGATTTCCGCGAGCTTCAGACAAAGATATCGTCACTTGCTCATCAGGTAAAATCTCAGACTCTCGGAATGATAACAGCCTTTGCCAAGGCCATTGCCGCAAAGGATGAGTATCTTGCTCAGCATGCTGAAAATGTAAAAATTTATGTAACCGCGATTGCAAAGCAGATGGAACTTTCAGGGGCATTGACTGAACAGCTTCAGACTGCTGCGACTCTTCACGACCTCGGCAAGATTATTATACCGAATCATATCCTGCATAAAACAGAGGCACTGACGGATGCCGAGCAGAGAATTGTTGAAAGACATCCGATAGCCAGCGCCGATATTCTTGCGCCAATCGGGATATTCAATCAGGAAGTCGTCATTATCCGTCATCATCACGAAAATTATGACGGGACAGGTTATCCTA
The DNA here is from genome assembly GCA_028712345.1 of Phycisphaerae bacterium. Taxonomy (GTDB): domain Bacteria; phylum Planctomycetota; class Phycisphaerae; order Sedimentisphaerales; family UBA12454; genus GWC2-45-44. The sequence continues at coordinate 3,302 of JAQTQF010000233.1, forward strand.
ACGGCCTTATCGGTAAAAATATTCCGTTTGGTTCGAGAATTCTTGCGGTAGGCAACTGTTTTGACGCGATGACCTTAAGGCAC
>JAQTQF010000234.1 GCA_028712345.1 Phycisphaerae bacterium
AAACTGGCTGCTCAAAACTCGTATCCACGACCGGTTGATTTTTTCCTGCGGATAAACCGCTCAGCCAAGCCACTGCGCCGCTACCGCTGCGCGTTCGGCTGAATCGGCCAGCAGTTCGTTTTTGCAGTTCCACCGCTTCATATACGCCTGCGAGGTTATCGCGCCTGCCGAATGAAGTGTCAGCAGCAAATCGCCCTTGTATCGCGGCAGTTTAGCCCTTTGCTCTGCTGTTATATCGTCATACATCTGCCCCGACGAAGCTAAAACAATTTTGATTTTGCTGTCGGGATTGTTCTGACTTTCCAGGGCATTGATAACATCCTGCTCGCGCGCCGCTCCGCCCATATCGCCGACGCCGTAATAGCGGTAATCGGCAAACACGCCGTATTTTGCGCCGTTGTCCTCGACCCGTTTGACCCACACATCATTAATGTCCAGCCTGGCGGGTATTTGACTAAGATAGAGCGTAGGATTCAGCGCAGCAATAACCGATTTGCCGTCAGGCCCTTCCCATACTCCGATATTAAACGGAATGCCGACCGCCGAGCGCCATGTCAATTTTTGAGTCGAAAAACCCTTCAGGCCGCAATGCGCCAAAACACTCGGCAAAGATGCGGAAAATCCGAAACAGTCCGGCAGCATATAATCGTTGCTTTCTTTGCCGAATTCTTTTCTGAAATAATCATTGCCGTAGAGAATCTGACGAATGACCGATTCAGGCGAGACATTAAGCACATCGCCCTCATCGACCGACGAGCCGGAAACAAACCACCGCCCCTGCGCAATGTAATCTTTCATTTTCTGATACTTGTCAGGATAATATTCCTTCATCATCGCATAGCGAGTCGAGCCGGTGAAATTGAAATTGTACCCCTGATATTTCTCGAACAGCTTAAAATTATCATCGAGCGTATTTTTGATAAAATCGTCAATCGTGGTCGTGTAATCCCACCGCCACTCGGTATCGAGATGCGCATAGCCTACGACATACAGCACCTTGTCTTTCGATAAATTGAATTTCGCCGTGTTTGGTTCGCTTTGCGCCAATCCGAATGCGGCGCTCATTAACAGGATAATAATCGCGAATGCTGTCTTGTGATTTTTCATAGTGATTGCCCTTTTTGATGGGTTCTTTAAATCAAGAAAAAATGTCATTCTTTGGACCGAAAATGACAAAAGCGGGCGAGCGGATTCGAACCGCCGACGTCCAGCTTGGGAAGCTGACATTCTACCACTGAATTACGCCCGCAAAATTTTCTATAAGTTCTTGTTCGGCAATATTGTATTATCCTCAATAATTTGTCAACTGTTAAAAATAAAGGGGTCAGACCCCTTTATTTTTGGAAGGGTCTGCCTAATGGTTTCAAACTCGACTCCAGCGATAAAACACTTGCTGTCTTCTTTGTCCATTCATTCCCGCCATAAGGACAACCACGCTTTACCGCATTACAAATAGCTTTATTCTCCGTTTCGTCCATGCCCATATTCACCAGCAAATTCCAATCACCTGGCAAATCTACAGGACCATCGCTTAACGATATATCACTCGACCGGCCATTACGAAGCGAAAGACTGCTCCACTGCCAATCTTGGCTGCATTTCACAAGCCCCGCCCGCAAAGGATTGCTTTCAATATACCTCATTACTCTAAGATAATGCTCATCGCTACCAACCGGAAAACTTTTAAATCTGCCCTGATAGACATGTCCGCAGCCGTATGTATTATGCGCTGCGTGCCATCGCTGTGTGTGAGTAACCGTCAGCCATTTCATAATTTCAGATAATTGCTCAGCGTGGCTTGGCCAAAGAAGAAAATGCCAATGGTTGCCCATTATGCAGTAGCCGGTAAGTCTTACCTTAAATCTTTCAATCGCACTGGCAACAACAGTTTCAAACGCCTTGTAGTCGCTATCTTTTTTGAATATCCTTAGTCGGCCGTTTGCTCGGTTCATAACATGATAAACCAAATTTGCTTTTATGATTCTTTTCGCTCTTGGCATAACAAAGAGCTTAATAAAAAGTTACCGATTGTCAACAAATAAAGGGGTCTGACCCCTTTATTTCCCGTTGACACACCGCAAATATAAAATACTATTGCCGTCAAGTTTAAGCGATTAAACCGGTTTTCAGCCTGCATATCAAATTGTATATTAAGGAAATAAAATGACAGACGCCGAGCCGAAGGCGACAAAAATTTCTTTCGCGGGACTGGCGGAATTTCTCGGCCTGAAAAGAAGCATAGTCGGCCTGGGGGCTATGGTTATCCTCGTCGGTATCGGCGAGAAAATGAGCGAGCGATTCCTGCCGATTTATCTGCTTGCCCTCGGTGCAGGGCCCATTATAGTCGGCTTTCTGAATGGTCTGGACAACGCCCTTTCGGCGCTTTATTCATTTCCCGGAGGCTACCTAAGCGACAGAATCGGCACAAAACGGGCGTTGCTGGCATTCAACATTATCGCAATGTTCGGTTTCCTGTTCGTGATTTTTATTCCGCGATGGTGGGCGGTAATAATCGGCTCGATATTTTTCCTTTCGTGGACTTCGCTTTCCCTGCCGGCAACGATGAGCCTCGTCGCGCTGGCGCTGCCGAAAAACAAACGAACTATGGGCGTCTCGATGCATTCGCTCATAAGACGAATACCTATGGCGGTCGGACCAATTCTCGGCGGAATATTCATCGATATATGGGGCGCGGTTACCGGAGTCAGGCTTGTTTTTGTTGCCGCTCTGGTTATGGCGGCGGCAGCGGCAGTTATGCAGCAGATACTCATTGAAGACGACCACAATAAGAAAACCGATAAACCCACGGCAGAGAAAAATCCCTTTAGAATGCTGGCGAAAATGAACCCGCAGCTTAGAGGGCTGCTCATCTCGGATATACTGATAAGATTCTGCGAACAGATACCGTACGGATTTATCGCGATATGGTGTATGAAAACGATAACTTCGCCGGTCAGCGGCTTTCAGTTCGGCGTCCTTACGACCGTCGAAATGGTTACCGCTGTTTTAGTGTATATTCCCGTCGCGTATTTTGCCGACAAGAGCCATAAAAAGCCGTTCATACTTATGACATTCGTATTCTTTACGCTTTTTCCACTGGCGATTCTGTTCTGCAAATCTTTCTGGCTGCTCGTGCCTGCGTTTATTCTTCGGGGACTAAAAGAATTCGGCGAGCCTACCAGAAAGGCTCTTATTATGGACCTTGCCCCCGAAGGACAAAAGGCCGCGATGTTCGGAACATATTATCTCTTCCGGGACATAGTGGTTTCGATTTCCGCTTTCGCCAGCGGATTTATATGGTATAAATTAGGCCCGGCAGGAAATTTCCTTATCGCCTTTGCCTTCGGCGTTGCAGGCACAATCTGGTTTGCCGG
>JAQTQF010000235.1 GCA_028712345.1 Phycisphaerae bacterium
CTGCCGCTCAAAGCAACCGGCAATCGGCAAAGCTGTTCTATCTTAATCTTTAACAGAGCCAGTTCATTATTCAGTGCGAAACATGTTTTGGCAAGCATATTTGCGCACATTTTCGCTATTAAATCAACTCTGTTTTTTAAAAGAAGAGGTTTTATCTGTTCTTTTAGGGCATTAAACAATGGCAAATCGACCTTGAAATTCTCATAAATCCTTTTAGTGGAAACATTTACATCAGGAAGTATTACTAATGCCGAGAAACTAAAATTTTTGTCAATTTTCGCTATTTTTTCACCTTTTCCTGAGCAAATCGCCATCGGGCCCGTCAGGAAAAATGAAACATCGCTTCCGAGGAGTTCGGTGATTTTTTTGAGCTGTTTATCCTCCAAAGGTTTGCCGTAAATTTTATTCAAAGCCAAAAGCGTTGCTGCCGCATCGCTGCTGGCTCCGCCAAGGCCTGAGCCTGCGGGGATATTTTTCGTCAGTGTAATTTTAATTTCAGGCTCTTTTGCCGCTGATTCATAAAATAGTTTCGCCGCCTTATAAACAAGATTATCCTGTCCGGCCGGCGACCAGAGACCTTTGCAGATAAGCTCAATTCCTTTTTTACCTTTCTCGAAAAGCAATTCATCATAGAATGTGATTTTGTGCATTATTGTTTCGAGGTTGTGGAAACCATCGGGTCGTTTATCTGCAATGAGAAGCGCAAGATTAATTTTGGCCGGCGCCCTTGCGAGTAATCCGCCGGCGAGAGATTCAAACTGAGGTTTAGAATAGTTTTCGATTTTATCCATCCTGTTGAGGTAAAAAATGAATTATAAGTTTTTTGTCTAAAGCAATTATCTTTTCAACGCGAAGTTTTGAATTATTGATTTTGAACGCCGGAGTAACCTTGCCGCTGTCCAGCAGCGATTTAATAAAACCGGCGTTCTTCGAATCTTTAAAATACTGTTCAAGCCTGTTGGCAATTTTCTCTTCAACGGCCCGGGCTATAAACGGCATTGGACTATCGCCAAGCCTGAATTTCGAGCCATTGAGCGAAAATTGTCCCTTTCTGTCTATCCTGGGTTTAAGAACCATCGTAACGATAAAATCAAAGCCGTGATAATGCGTTTTACCCGTCAGTAGTATTCTGCCCGGCCTGAACGAAACCGATAAATCCGAGAGTCCCGCCTTCTCAAGACCGTTGCTGTCGGTATGCCTTGCGATAATGTCGTTAATTCCGTCCTGGGAAATCTCGAAATCAAAAGGCTGGTCATACTGTGATTTATTGTACAGATGCGGAAGAATATAATTGGTAAGATAGGGGCTTACCAGTTCACTGTTTATGGGGTTGACTACTCTGAAATTTTTCGGTGTCATAAAAATACCTACAAACCAGAGGATGCAAAGAACGATAAGTATTGCCAAGGTCAAACTGATAATCGTCTTTTTATTAAAGCTTGTTTTCTTCAGATTTATCCCCTTATTATGGAAATAATTTTTCATTAGATTCTTGCTAAAAAAACAGTTATCGGTTATCAGTTATTGGTATTAGATTGCTCTATAAAAAATATTCGCTTACAGGTCACTCTCAGGCTTTAGCCGAAGAAGCTATCTGCTGTCATAGACAGAGATGCTTCGCTTCGCTCAGCATGACAAGAGAAGCTCAGCACAATGGAAAAAGCTTAGAATAACAGACTTGTATATCTTTTCGATAGAGCATTACCAGATTTTAAAGAATACATTATAAGAAAGGTATTAGAATGGCAAGTCATTTTGCTGACCGTGTTTGTCAGGCCGTCAAAGCCAAGAAAACTCCCCTGATTGTGGGTTTGGACCCTGTTTACTCGCGGCTTCCTGCTGCTATACGAAATAAAGAGGGTTTGAACGACAGTAAAAACGCCGCTGCCGCGGTGGATGCAATCTTTGAATTCAGTCTTAAAGTCCTGCGGATAGTCGCTCCCCATATTCCGGCAGTTAAATTAAACATAGCTTTTTTTGAAAAATATCTTTGGGAAGGTATTGAAAGTTATTACTCACTCGTAAGCGAGGCGCAAGGGCTCGACCTTGAGATAATTGGCGATGTCAAGCGGGGCGATATCGGCCATACAGCTGAAAGTTATGCCCAGGCGCACCTTGCCAATCCGGAACTGGAAGGTCTTGACGATGTTCTCGCGCCGGATGCGATAACTATAAACGGTTTTGCAGGCTCGGACGGTATTGTCCCGTTTGCCGAGGTTGCCGAGGCTCAGGGCAAGGGCGTTTTCGTATGGGTTCGTGCGAGCAATCCTTCTGCAGCGATGATTCAGGATTTCGCTGACGCTGACGGAGTAAAAATGTATGAAAAGCTCGCTCAGGTCGTTGCGGAAATTGCTAATCAAACCAAGCGAATCGGAACAAGCGGTTACAGCAATGTAGGAATGGTCGTAGGCGGCACAAGCGGCGAGCAAACTACCGCCCTTCGCGAAAAATACGGTAAGATATTATTCCTCGTTCCCGGCTTCGGCTCACAGGGAGCAACGGCGGCTGATTGCGTCAGATTCTGCAAGCCGGACGGCAGCGGCGCTTTAATCAACGCATCGAGGTCGATAATCTACGCTTATGAAAATGAAAAATACAGTACGCAGTTCGGCGATAACTGGGAAAAGTGCATCGAACAGGCTGTAATAGACGCTAAGGTGGAACTGTCCAAGGCAATGCAGTAGGATTAGTTATCAGAGCCGCGAGCGTTAGGTAGCGGTAATTATCTATCGGTTATCAGTTATATATGTTAAAAGATAAAATTGTTGTCGTGATGGGACTTGGCGTGTTCGGCGGCGGAGTTGATACCGCAAAATTTGCCGGGCGCTTTGCCAAAAAAGTTATTGTCGCCGATAAGGGCGATGAAAAAAAATTGGCCGAGTCAATAAAGGAACTGGCGGCCTATAAAAATATCGAGTTTCATCTCGGCGAACATCGCTTAGAAGACTTCACCGATTCAGATGTCATCATCGTCAATCCCGCTGTTGACGAAAATAATCCATACATAGGCGCGGCAAAGAAGGCGGGAGTTTTAATCACATCGCAAATCGAGATTTTCTTTCAGCTCTGCCCCGCTAAGATTGTCGCCATTACCGGCTCGAACGGTAAAAGCACAACAACCGCCCTTGCGGCACATCTGCTCGCAAACGGCAAAGACGGAAGCGGGAAAAAGTACGGCAATGTTTTTCTTAGCGGAAATATAGGCAACAGGCCTCTGCTGGAAATACTTGACCAGATAAAGTCCAATGATATTGTCGTTCTTGAGATATCGAGTTTTCAGCTTGAGCAATTAGCGAGAAATAAAAAATCGCAGAATATATCGAGTATGACGAATCTTGCGCCGAATCAATTGGAT
>JAQTQF010000236.1 GCA_028712345.1 Phycisphaerae bacterium
GTACTCCGAGTGCCGAGGATGGTTCAGCGGACATTTCGGCGGTTTTGAATGTTTGCGGGAAAATCGCTGAGTATATGACCGATTACAAAATCATCATTACGAAGAGCACGGTGCCTATCGGGACACACAAAGTTGTGACGGATTTAATCAAAAGTAAAACGAAAATTCCTTTTGATTATGTAAGCAATCCGGAATTTCTTAAAGAGGGCTCTGCTGTTGACGATTTTGCCAAGCCGGACAGAGTTATCATTGGTACAAACAATCCGGAAGTTCAGGAAATGATGAAGCAGCTTTATTCGCCGTTTATGCGCAAAGGCAGCAGGATAATTTTTATGGATCCCGCCAGCGCCGAGACGACTAAATACGCGGCAAATGTAATGCTGGCAACGAGAATTTCATTTATGAATGAGCTTTCCGCTCTGTGTGAAAAATGCGGAGCAGATATTGAAAAGGTTCGCGCCGGCGTCGGTTCGGACCCTCGTATCGGCAATTCATTTTTGTTTGCAGGCGCCGGTTTCGGCGGCAGTTGTTTTCCCAAGGATGTCAAGGCTATGATTTATATGGGCAGGCAAAAAAATTGCCCACAGACAATCGCCGAAGCAGTGCAGCAGGCGAATTATGCTCAACACGACAGGTTCGCAGAGAGAATATTAAATTATTTCAAAGGCAGGGAAAGCAAAACCACGCTTGGGGTTTGGGGACTTGCTTTTAAAGCCAAGACAGACGATGTGCGCCAAGCTCCTGCAATATGGTGCGTAAATAAATTCATGCAAGCGGGTATAAAGATCAAGGCGTTTGACCCTGAAGCGATGGAAAACGCAAAAGCGGTTTTAAATCGGGCGGTTGAGATGGGTGCAGGCGATTATGAAATACTCCCCGGCACAGATGCACTGGTGATATTTACGGAATGGCAGCAGTTCAGAACGCCTGATTTTGATTTGATAAAAGAAAAACTTAAAAAACCTGTTATTTTTGACGGTCGGAATCTTTACGAACCGGAGTATATGAAAAAAATGGGATTTGAATATTATTGCGTGGGACGGTCTTGAGTAAGAAATTTTTGATTACGGGGGCGGCTGGCTTCATCGGCTCGTATCTTTGTGAAAGATTGATTGCCAATGGCAATACTATCGTTGGGCTGGATAATTTTGATCCGTTTTATGACAGAAAAATCAAAGAAGCGAATATTAAGTCTCTGCTAAAATCGAAAGAGTTTAAACTCATCGAAGGTGATATAAGAGATGCTGATTGTGTTCAGTCAATATGCAAGGACGGCATTGAGATAATTATTCACCTGGCAGCTAAAGCAGGTGTGAGGCCTTCAATAGAAGACCCTGTCGGTTATGCTGACACGAACATAAACGGGACACTGGTAATGCTGGAGGCGGCAAAGAAGTTTGACATTAAGAAGTTTATCTTTGCATCCAGTTCGAGTGTTTACGGCAATAATAAAAAAGTTCCGTTTACGGAAACGGATAATGTGGATTTTCCAATATCGCCCTATGCTGCGACCAAGAAAGCCGGAGAGCTTATTTGTTATACCTATCATCATTTGTATAAGATAGATATTAGCTGTTTAAGGTTTTTTACCGTTTATGGCCCAAGACAGAGGCCTGATTTAGCGATTCACAAATTTGCGAAACTGATTTCAGCAGGTAAACCGATTCTGGTATTCGGCGACGGCTCAATGATGCGGGACTTCACTTACATTGATGATATTATAGACGGGACTGTTGCGGCGATTGACAAATGCAGTGGTTATGAAATTTATAATTTGGGTGAATCAAGACCGATCAGGCTTGATGATTTGATTGGAGAAATAGAAAAGTCGCTCGGCAAAAAGGCGATTATAAAACGCCTGCCCTTACAACCCGGCGATGTAAAACAAACCTATGCGGATGTGAGCAAAGCCGAAAAACTGCTCAGCTATAATCCAAACACCGAAATTGCTGTTGGTTTACAAAAATTTATTGATTGGTTAAAAAATGATTAAAATTATCTGTGTTTGTGGCGCAAGACCTAACTTTATGAAAATTGCTCCATTGATGAAAGCATTTAAAGAAAATGGAAATTTTCAAATTCTATTGGTGCATACCGGTCAGCATTATGACGCTAAGATGAGTAATCTTTTTTTTGATGAACTTAATATACCCAAACCCGATATAAATCTCGAAGTTGGCAGCGGATCCCATGCAGTACAGACTGCTGAAATAATGAAGCGGTTTGAGCCGGTTATTATTGATTTTAAACCTGATTATGTTTTAGTTGTTGGCGATGTCAATAGTACTATCGCCTGTGGGCTTGTTGCGGTCAAGCTTGGTGTGAAGCTTATTCATATCGAAGCAGGATTGCGAAGCTTTGACCGGACAATGCCTGAAGAGATTAACCGCCTTCTTACCGATTCAATAAGTGATTTGCTTTTTGTAACCGAACAGTCTGGGATAAATAATCTTAAGAATGAGGGGGTCAATTCTGACAAAGTTCATCTTGTCGGTAATGTAATGATTGACACATTGCTGGCCAATAAAGAAAAGGCTGAGCAATCCGATATTCTTGAAAAGATGGGTTTGAAGAAAAAGGGGTTTGCAGTAATAACACTTCATCGCCCAAGCAATGTTGACGATATGGATAATCTGGGCAAAATCATTTCCGCTTTTGAGGTTATCCAGAAAGACTTGAAACTTGTTTTTCCTATACATCCCAGGACTAAAAAGAATATTGAAAATTCCGCTTTGCAGGCAAGAGTTGTTGCGATGACCAATCTTGTACTTCTTGAACCTGTAGGCTATCTCGACTTTTTGAAATTGACGGCAAACGCGGCGGTCGTAATGACAGATTCCGGCGGAATCCAGGAAGAAACTACTATTCTCCAAGTTCCCTGTATGACATTGCGGGAAAATACCGAAAGGCCTGTAACAGTAACAGAAGGCACAAACAGGCTTATCCATATAGACACACAGGATATACTCAAACATTATAATGAAATTAAGGCCAATGGTTTTGAGGTTAAAGGCGGAATCCCCCGGTTCTGGGATGGCAAGGCAGCACAAAGGATTGCGGAAGTACTTCTCGCTTTCAGCTCAAAACTTCAGACTTAAAACCAAGGACTCAAAATTAAGAGGTTAACGCTAAACAATTTCTCTCTTCCTGCTTCTTTGTTTTTCTGTTAAGTCCGGCAATGGCGAGTTATGGTGTGAACACGAATAGAAATTATTTTGTAGTATAAGGACAGCAATGGCCAAAAGCGTAAAAAGACAATTTGCCATAAATGCGGGCAGCGGCTTCCTTGCTCAGTTTGCCACAGCTGGGGTCGGTTTTATTATCCTGCCGTACGCGATATGGCGTCTG
>JAQTQF010000237.1 GCA_028712345.1 Phycisphaerae bacterium
GTCACTTCACCGAATGGAGGAGAGACATGGATAGCTGGCCAGACATATACAGTTACTTGGAATTCTACAAATCCTTTATTGCCGGGATCGAGTTATCCAATGTGGAGAGCGCTTCTATACAAAGATGATGTGCAGTACAGCATCTTATCGAGCAGTTCTAACGCTAACGATCATTTTGGGTGGACAATCCCCGCAGGTCTTTCCGGCAGCAAATTTAAAATCAAAATAGAATACTACACTAATTCAGCGCTGACTGAGACAGTATATGATATCAGCGATAATTATTTTACGATTGCTGCGCCGACAGTTCAGCATTCAATAACAGTTGCTTCGCCGAATGGAGGAGAGACTTTGCAGATGGGGCAGACTTATAGGATAAGATGGAATTCAACTGGAGTAGATAATGTTATGATCACCTTATCAAATCCCGGGCTTACCCCATGTTTTGGCAGCGGCTGCAATATGAGCGTAACGGATATGCCGGTTTCGGCGTCTCTTGGATATTATGACTGGGTAGTGCCTTTCGCTGGCGGTCTTCCTCGTAACGATAGCGGTGCAATAAACAGCACAAATACATATAGAATAAATATCGCCGAAGTCTGGACTACCGCAAATCCTTCTCCGGGATCATATAGTTTCACATATGGAGTAAAGGATTCCAGCGACAACTATTTCAGCATTGCCGAGGGGACAACAACTTGCACTGATTCAGATGGAGGGAAAAATTATTATGTAAAGGGCACTACCACAGACAGCAAAACAGGATCTTTCACAGATTATTGCTTAGAAAATGGCAGTGTGCTTTATGAAGCTTTTTGCCCAACTCCGACATCAATAAGAAATTATGAGTTTTATACTTGTCCGAACGGCTGTGAAAATGGGGCATGCAAGCAAGTTTCGGCAAAAGGAGTTAATTTCACTTTTGTAAGCGCCGTCGTCAATACGTCAGTTACTAGCAATGATTTATTGGCATCCGGAACGATTACATTTAGGGTGCAGCCGTATGGCGGCACTTTGAGCCAATTTACCGATACGAGCGGAAGTTTCGCAGTCGTCATAAACGCATATGATACAAACGGAAATATAATAAACAGCGGAACAAAAATTGTGTCTCAAACTCCGGCAAGAAATTTAAGCGATGGAGAAACTGGGGTTGTTTCGGTCATGCAGCAAGTTTCTAAATCTGCATCCGGTTATAGCGGGAATTTGAGATTTAAGATTGATAAGATTTATTGGCAGGTGGGCGATGCGGCAGGAGAATTTTCCGATACAAGTAGCTGGTATACAAACTATGTTTCTTTAAGCGGAGCAGTAGGGCTAACAAATATTAATCAATTGGCAAATATCGAAGCCATAATCAATCAGATCGCTCAGCAGGTGAAGGCATTGACCGGAAGATAAAAAAACTAAAAAGCGCCCTATAAATGAGCGCTTTTCAGTTATCAGCTTTCTGCATCGCTTCTATCACTTTATCCATATTTCCGTCCATTATCCCTTCTATATCGTGCCATGATTTCTTTATCCTATGGTCGGTAATACGGTCTTGCGGGAAATTGTAGGTTCGTATTTTTTCAACCCTTTTGGCAGTGCCTATCTGCGATTTCCTTTTGTCTTTTTCTTTAGCCAGGTCTTTTGATTCCTGTATTTCCAAAAGCTTGGCAGCCAAGATAGACATTGCATTTTCCTTGTTCTGGGGCAGGCTTCTTTCGGTCATTGATTTTACCATTATGCCTGTCGGAAGGTGGGTGAGCCGCACCGCAGTCATCCTTTTGTTCACATTCTGGCCTCCGGGCCCTGATGCTTTGGCAATGTCGATTTTCAGATCCTGGGCCTTGATTTTGATTTCCGAAGGCTTAGGCTTCATTAAAACCGCAACGCTGGCTGTGGAAGTGTGTATTCTTCCTGCTTTTTCCGTCTTAGGTATCCTTTGCACCCTGTGCACTCCGCCTTCGTATTTCATCTTTTCGTAAGCGTTTCCGGTAAGCTCGAAGATTATTTCCTTGACTCCTCCCAAGTCGGCAGGATGCGAATCGAGCAAATTCATTTTCCAGCCCTGGGTTTCAGCGTACCGGCAGTACATTCTGTACAAGTCTCCGGCGAATATGGCAGCTTCGTCTCCGCCTGTTCCTGCCCGTATTTCAATTATGACGGAATGCGCTTTAGGCGAGTTATCGTCATCTTTCAACAGGCTGTTAAGTTCTTCTTTCGCTGTTTTTTCCTGGTTCTGGAGGGATATTACGTCGCTTTCAGCCAATGATATCAAATCTTTGTCTGTTTCCGATTTCAGCATAGCCTTGCTTTCCTCTATCTTATGGAGTATTTCAGCTAATTGCTCCTGCTTTGAGATTATCTTTTCAAGCTTCTTTTTTTTCTTCGAAAGCTCTTCAAAGCGCTCCCAATCAGAAATCAGCTCAGGATCGCTGAGCTGGCTTAAAAGCTCGTTGTAATCTTGCTTGATATTTTCAAGATTCATCTACTTTTTCTTTTTGAGCTCGTCTTTCTTCGCCATTCTCTTCCTGAATTTATCCACTCTTCCCAAAGTGTCAACTATCTTTTCCTTTCCGGTATAGAACGGATGGCATTTTGAGCATATTTCAGTCTCTATGTGCTCCTGAGTCGAGCCTACGCTAAAAGTATTGCCGCAAGCGCATTTTGCAGTGACTTTGTCGTGGTATTTAGGATGTATGTCTTTTTTCATATGTATGTTATTTAATATTGTTAGATTATACCAAAAATCCGGGATAAATCAAGGGCTGGTTGCTGTATTGTATTTTTTTCCATATTATTTACAATGTATTAATAGCTCTTTACCATCTTAAAGAAGGAGGAAAAGATGAGTGAGCAACTGAAAGCCGATATCCTTGAAAGGACATTAAAGCATCACGTCGAGCTTATCCGTTCCACAATCGCAAATCTGCGGATGATTATCGAAAACCTCGGCTATGCCTTGGAAGACAATACGGCTGTTTTCAGCCAGTCAAGAAAAATACTCAAATCTGCAATTGCAGAACTGGAGCAAGCGAAGCTCATCGACAGCGCTATTATCGCGCAGATCAAAGAAGAGTTTGAATTGCTTGAAGAAGAAATACTGGATGTTAGCGAAGGAGCAGCTGTTTTTGCTGGTTTAACCGGCAATGGCCTTCTGCCGAGGAAAAGTTAAATGAATATTTGTTCTTTTTAAACCCCTACGGGGGTTTTAAATTACAGATATTTGCCGATGTTCTTGATTATTGGGATATAAAATGGTATAGTTGCGCATATACAAAAAACATAATATCATAAATAACATATGGTTGAATTAAAAAAGAAAAATGATTTCGGGATAAAAATCGAGGAAATGTCTGACGC
>JAQTQF010000020.1 GCA_028712345.1 Phycisphaerae bacterium
CGATTGTTTCAAGCACAGGGTTCAATTTCGCTTTGCACAAATTTTTATAGTAATCTTCACTAAAGGCTTTCAAATCAACATTAATTCCGTCCAGCCAGCCGGAAGCGAAATCAATAGCCTCTTTGGTCATAAAACCGTTGGAAACAAAAACATTGGCGAGCCCCTTCCGTTTTGCGATTCTGCCGATATCGGCGGCAAGTTCCATAAAAACCGTCGGCTCGGTATAGGTATAGGCTATGCTCTTACAGTCCGCCTCCTGTGCATATTCCACAATTTTTTCCGGCTCAATTTTCTGGCCGTCGATTTGACCTTCTTCAATCGGCTGCTGACTTATCTGCCAGTTCTGGCAGAAGACGCACTGAAAATTACAGCCGGGGGCAGCTATGGAAAAACTCCTGCTTCCGGGCAGAAAATGAAACAAAGGTTTTTTTTCAATCGGGTCGGGATTGGCCGAGCAGAGCTTATGATAATTAAGAGAATATAACTTGCCCTCGATATTTTTGCGAACCCCGCACCTGCCCAAAGAACCGCTCACTATCAGACACCGCCAGTTGCAAAGATTGCAACACACTTTGCCGTCTCCAAGCGATTGATACAAAACAGCCTCTTTTAATGTTTCCCCTGTCATATAATTATTATATCAAGCCGTAAATTTTCGCCAAGGTTTTAATCGGGTGTTCAACTTCCCGGCCTGTAAGATGTTCAATCTGCATTTTACAGGTCGAGCATTCCGTCAGAATTACATCAGCGTTTGATTCTTTTATTTTTTCTGCAAGCCGTCTGCCTATCTTCATAGAAAGGTCGTAATTTTTTTTCTGCATACCGAATGTGCCCGCAATTCCGCAGCAGCCGCCGTCAAGTTCCCCAGCCTCAATCCCTGCAAGTTTCTTTAGAACCTCCATCGACGCAGGTTGTCTCTCCATCGCAAACAAATGACAAGGCTTATGATGAATAAATGTTGTCATCGTGAGGTCGCCGGCGGCGGCAATCTCAGTTGTTCGCATAAGATTTTTCAAATAATCAAAGAACTCAAAGATGTTCTCGGAAACAAGCCTTGCATCGGGGCTGTCGACGAAAAATCTTAAATCTTCCTTCAGACACAATGCCGCGCTCGGCTCAGAACAGATAATTTTATATCCCCTCTTCACGGCTTTGGCCAAATTCTCGACATTATACTGTAAATCTTTTCTGCTCGTTTTGATATCGCCGTAAACCACCGCAGGCAGCGGAGCGGGCCTTTGAGCCGGAACTATAACCTCAATATTATTAGCCCTCAAAAACTTTATCGCCGCAAAGCCAAGCTCATGGTCATTGTAATTTACAAATGTATCCATAAAATACGCAATTTTATCAACCGGACTTTCCAATTTGGGCTGCTTCGCCAGATATTTATTCGCCTTCTTTATAAAACTCAAAAAACCAAACTTCGGCATCCTCCTTCTTTTATCGATACCAAGCAGCACATCCATAAACCACTTCATTGGCCACAGAGACAAAACAAAATTACTGATTGGGGCAACCAGCGAATTTAAAATTCCGACATACCTGTTATGCGTCAAAACCTGCGCGGTCTTGCCAATCCCCTTTTTCTTAGCAAGCCTCGCCCGCACTTCCATAATCATTTTCGAGACATCCACCCCTGAAGGACATTCAATTGCGCACGCCTTGCAGTTCAGACACGCCGAAAGTATTTGGCTAAATTGCTCCGATTCAAAATCCTTTTCCGTCAAAATCCCCTTCGCCCAAGCCGCCAACAGATTCGCTCGCGCTCTCGATGAATACATCTCATCACCCGTCGCACAAAACACCGGACACATCCGCACCGAAGAGGCCGCAGCCCTGCAAACTCCGCAACCGCTGCACTGAACAAGCTCAAACTTGAATTCATCCGGTCGGAAATTCAGTTCCGTTTCCATTCTCTCTTCGAGTATTTTATTTTTCCCCCTCAAATCACAAACCATTATATCGGCCCTGTCGCTGATAATTTTATCGGGATTGAGACTATTTTTAGGATCAAATATCCTTTTTATACTTTTGAGAATTTCGTAATATTCGGCTCCGAAATGTTTTTTCATAAACGCCGCGTGAATCAAACCATCGGCATGTTCGCCGCTAAGCGAGCCGCCCAGCGACAGAGCAACCGTAAAAACCTCCTCTGCAATTTCCGTCATTTTTTTCACTTCCGCCGGGTCGGATAAATCCATATAAGGTCGAACATGAACCTCGCCGTCGCCGGCATGCCCGTAATAGACCATCTCAACTTTATATTTTTCTCCAATTTTCTGCAAAGTCGTCAGATACTCCGCAAGTTTTTTATTATCAACCGAAACATCTTCGATAAACGGTATCGGCTGCTTGTAGCCCTTCCGTCTGCTTAATAGCGGAACGGCATCCTTACGGCACTTAAAAAGTCTCTTCTGAATTGCAGGGTCAAAAACAATTTGCTTATCAAAACAAAGGTCCTTAACTGCTGAAACTGCCGTTTCGATTTTTTGCTTAACCTCTTGGTCTGTAGCCCCTGTAAATTCAGCAAGCAAACTTGCGACCGAGCGAGGATTAAGAATATCACGATACTGCTCAAACGCATCTCTGGCAATTTTGATTAAATCGCCGCCCATAAGTTCGCACGCGCCTGCGCCGCAATCGACAATCATCGGCACCGCCCGGGGCATTTTGTCGAGCGAATCAAACTCAAATTGAACGACCGCCGAAGCTTTTGGAATCGCAACCGTCCGCAGTGTAATTTCCGTAAAAACCGCCAGCGTCCCTTCCGACCCGGCAAGCATTCTGGCCATATCTATTTTATTATCATGCACAATCCCTGCGATATTGTATCCGCTGTGATTGCGATTCGTCGCAGGCTGAGCCTTTTGAATAATCAAATCATTGGTGTTCAACAGTTCAAAACAATCTCTGGAGATTTTCGCCTCTGTACTATCACCCTTTTGCGTCGGGTCAGTATCATTTACAAATTCAGCAATGGTTCCATCAGCAAGAACCACCTGCAATTTTTCGACATACTCCGCAATGTAGCCGTAACTAAGCGAATGGGCGCCAGTGGAATTATTCGCGACAACCCCACCGACAACTGCGCGGTTTCCACTGGATGGATCCGGTCCTATTTTCCTGCCTAACTTCAGCAGGCGATTATTCAATTCATCAAGTACGACCCCCGGCTGACAAACTGCCGTTTCGCCGTCAGCGCTTATGCTGATGATTTTATTCATAAGCCGTGTCATATCGAGCATAATCCCTGCAGTCAAAGATTCGCCGCCAAGCCCGCTTCCCGCCCCGCGAGGGGCAACGGCAAGATTATTCTGACAGGCATACTTAACAACCACCGAAACATCTTCGACATCCGCCGGAGCAACTACGCAAACCGGAATTATCTGATAAATACTCCCATCGGTACTGAACGCGACACGGGTAAAGATATCAGCGAAACATTCGCCTTTTATGAAAGACGAAATCTCCTCTGCAATTTGCTGCGGTTGTTTAGTATTCATCTTCGTCATTATAGTCTCCCTGCTTTCTTTTGTCTATTCCGCTTTGCCATCGCCCGCAAACCCTCCGCTATGTTTAAGACAGATGATTTATTTTGCTGGAAAAATTATGGAATTAAGGGGTCTGGTGATTATTTGTGTTGGCTGAAATCTGACCGCTGTAATCTATAATCTGAATTATTGTTCAATATCTTCAATTTTAATATCCGCACTGGACTGCCTTAGCGCTTTTAAATCACTTTTCTCGGCCTGTCCATTTATAAACCGCTGCACCACGGCATCGGAATGATTGCGAATCTGCTCAGCATCGCCATCGATAAGCATCTTGCCGTTATGCAGCATTATAATACGGTCGGCGATTTTATACGCGCTTGCCATATCGTGCGTAACGACAATACTCGTTATGCCAAGTTCCTTCTGCAGTTTGATGATTAGCTCATTAATCACATCAGACCTGATAGGGTCAAGCCCCGTTGTCGGCTCATCATAAAGAATTACCTCAGGACTCAGCGCAATAGCTCGCGCCAGAGCGACTCTTTTTTTCTGTCCGCCGGACAGTTTCGCAGGATATGCGCCCTGAAAACCATCCATACCAACCATCGCAAGCTTCGTTTTTACCAATTCGTCAAGTTTCTTCTGGTTTTTGATATGATGATGCTGCCTGACAGGGAAAACGATATTTTCATAAACGGTCAGGCTATCGAAAAGCGCCCCGCCCTGAAAAAGAAAACCCATACGAGTGCGAATCGCGTTTAATTCCTTCTCCGGCAGGTTGTCGATTCTCTGGTCGTGGAAATAGACTTCGCCCGAATTGGGCCGAAGCAAAACTATAATATGTTTTATAAGAACCGTCTTGCCGCAACCGCTGGGTCCGATGATTACCGTTGTCTTTCCCTTTTCAACGGTAAGCGAAATATCGTCTATCACGACATTTTTGCCGAAGCTCTTGCTCAGGTCCTTAAGAACGATTATCCCGTCAGATGGCTGTATTTTCTTTTCCATTCCCTTATTTTCTTTAAAGCAGAATTTTCAACGGCCAAAGTGTTGCATAGACAGCTTTTGTTATAACGACAAGAACGAAATCGATACCGAGAATTAAAATAAAGCTGCCGACAAACGCTTCTGTACACGCCTGGCCGACACCTTGGGCACCTTCTTTGCAGTGAAAGCCCTTATAGCAGCTCACTCCGGCAATTGCGGCACCAAAAGCAAATCCCTTTATTATTCCTATTGCAATATCCCACATCTCAACACCAGATGCGCTGAAGTCCCAATACGCTGCGCTGTTTATGCCCAGATAAGGGACGCTGATTAAGTATCCGCCGAGCATACCAAGAAAATCGGCATAGATAATCAGGAAAGGGGTAAGCAGCAGGCAGGCGATAAATCGAGGTGCAACTAAGTATCTTATTGGGTCTGTTCCCATGCTTCGGACCGCAAGTATTTGTTCAGTAACATTCATCGTACCGAGCTCCGCCGTCAGGGCCCCGCCGACTCGACCGGCAAGCATTACCGCGGCAAGCACGGGCCCAAGTTCTTTGACAACCGACAGATTTATCAGCACTCCCAAATGCTCTTCGATTCCCAACCCCGCAAGCTGGTCGTAGGCCTGAATCGCCAGCACCATCCCCACAAACGCTCCGGTTACAGCAACGACCGGAACGGAGCGAACGCCTATGGCAAGCATTTGGGTTAAGACAAGGGGGTAAGTTGCGGGCTTGAAGCAGGTTCTGCAGGATGCGAGGACAGAGGCAAGCTGGAATCTGGAGAATCTGCCGCAGTGTCTTATGTTTTCCAGTACTGCGCTGCCTATTGATTCGACCATCGAATTTTTCTGCTGCTCAGCCATAATTTTACTTACACAAGTTTTTCTTTTATAAACTCAATAGCCCGCTGAAGAGCCTGCGGGAGATTCTTCGGTTCTTTCCCGCCGGCCTGCGCCATTTGTGGACGCCCGCCGCCACCGCCGCCAACGAGCGGGGCAATTTCCTTTACGATATCGCCTGCTTTCAGACCTTTTTTGATGAGGTCGTCGGTTACACCGGCAAGCAGGATAACTTTATCGCCGTCGGGGACACCGAAAACTACGGCGGCCGAGGCGGCTTTTTTCTTTATCATATCAATCGCATCGCGGACTTCATCGACGGAAGATAAATCAAGGGCACTGACGACGACTGCGCTGGTGCCGATTTTTTCGCAGGATTCGAGAAGCTGTTTTGCCTTGCTCATAACATCAACGCCGCTCTGCTTTGAAGCGGTTTTGAGCTGTTTAGCAAGATTTTTATTGTCGTCGAGAATTTTTTCGACCCGCTGACAAATCTGTTCGGCGGGCGATTTAAGGGTTTGACTAAGTTTTTCAACGATGTCGGTTAGTTTGTTATAGTATTCGGTCAAACCTCTGCCGGTCAGAGCGGTGATTCTGCGAACGCCCGCCGAGACGCTTTCTTCCTTTATTATTTTGAATCCGCCTATGACGGCGGTGTTGGCGACATGAGTTCCGCCGCAGAATTCCCTGCTGAAGGCATTAGCCAAATGATTTTCATCTTCAGCGCCGATAGCGATAACCCGAACGGTATTGCCGTACTTTTCGCCAAAGAGGGCCATAGCGCCGAGTTTTTTCGCTTCCTTAATGGGCAAAGTCGCACAGGTTACGGCTGCGCCGTGAGAAATCTGCTCATTGACAAGTTTTTCAACTTCCTTTATCTGCTCTGGGCTGAGAGCCTTTGTGGAAGTGAAATCAAACCGCAGATATTCGGCAGAGACTGCGCTGCCCTGCTGGGCAACGGTGCGACCACAAACTTTTTGCAAAGCCCACTGCAAAAGATGAGTGGCGGTATGATTTTTTTTAATCTCTATTCTTGCGGCATCAACAACGGCTTCGACATTTTCGCCGACAGTTATCGTTCCGCTTTCGAGTTTGCCTCTGTGTATTACGCAATCTGCGATTTTTTCCGCAGCTTCGACGGCAAAAACTCCGTTTGCGCTGGTAATTTTTCCGCTGTCTGGGGCCTGTCCGCCTGATTCGGCATAGAAACAGGTTTTATCAAGTATAATCGCGGCTTGTTTATCGGTGACGGCTCCGCTCGTATGAAAACCATTATTATCAATCCAGCCAATAATTTTGGCGGGCATTTTTTCAAGCAAATATTTTGCTGAATCGTCAGTTGTCGGCAGTTTGGCATCTGTAACAACAGCGGCAAAATTGCTGCTCTTCTGTGCCGCTCTTGCTCTTTGTCTCTGCAGATTCATCAGTTCCTCGAAGCCGGCGGTATCGACTTTAAGATTTTTTTCTCTTGCCATAAGGGCGGTCAAATCAAGCGGGAAGCCAAAGGTATCATAAAGTTCAAAAGCGTCTGCACCGCTGATAATGCCAGTCTTCGCGGCTTTGTCGGCGGCGGAGGCGAATATTTCAAGTCCCCTGTCGAGCGTTCTGCCGAAACTTTCCTCTTCCGATTTGATAACCGTCTTAACCAGTTCGGTTCTCTGTTTAAGTTCGCCGAAGGCATCGCCCATCGTGCTGACAACGACATCGACGAGTTTGTAAATAAACGGTTCGTGCATTCCGAGGGTTCGGCCGAAGCGGGCGGCTCTTCTTAAAATTCTGCGAAGGACATAACCTCTGCCTTCGTTGCCGGTAGTTCCGCCGTCGGTAATGGCAAAGACAAGCGTTCTTAAATGGTCGGCTACGACGCGAAACGCGATATCGGTTTTGTCTTCGAGTTTGGCGGAATATTTTTTGCCGGTGAGTTTTTCTGTTGCGCCGATTATAGCGGCGAAAATATCGGTATCGTAATTCGAGGTTTTGCCCTGCATAATTCGCGTGATTCTTTCGAGTCCCATACCGGTATCGACATGTTTTGCGGGCAGAGGAGTCAGTTTTCCGGTTGTGTCGCGGTTATACTGGATGAAAACGAGATTCCATATTTCAATTACATCGGGATTGGATGCATTGACAAATTTTGCGCCGGATTTGTCGGGCGTGCCATCATAATGAATTTCGCTGCACGGGCCGCAGGGGCCGGCTTCGCCCATTTCCCAAAAGTTATCTTTTTTGCTGCCTTTATGAATTCTTTCGTCGGGAAGAAACCGGCGCCACAAGTCGCCTGATTCGGTATCGGCGCCAATGTTGTCGTGCTTATCTCCCTCGAAATATGTTACATGGAGGCGGTCGGGGTCAATCTTCCAGACATTTATTAAGAGTTCCCACGCCCATTCAATCGCTTCGGCTTTGAAATAATCGCCGAGGGACCAGTTTCCGAGCATTTCGAAAAATGTATGGTGATAGGTATCGGTGCCGACATCTTCAAGGTCGTTGTGTTTACCGCCTGCGCGGATGCACTTCTGGCTGTTTACGGCTCTTTTATATGGACGGGCGCCCAGACCAAGAAAAACATCCTTAAACTGGTTCATACCGGCATTGGCGAACAGAAGCGTGTCATCGCCGATGGGAACAACGGGTGAAGAAGGGACGAAAGTATGACCTTTGTCTTTGAAAAATTCAATAAACGATTCTCTTATTTCAGATGATGTCAGCATAAGGCACGGATTAACGCCGTATTTTTTAGACACGGATTAACACTGACTAACACGGTATTAAGTTTAAAAAGATTGCTTCGGCAATTATGATTGCCTCGCAATGACAAAAACGAATTTCGTATTTCGGCAGAATTTGACAATTTAACACCATAAATTTTAACCGCGGATTACACGGATTTTTTAGACGACTATATCAATTCTTAAATCGGTTATACGCAAAGACGCATTATATTCCTACAATTAATATTTTTTCTGCAATTGTTGTCTATTCTAATATCTTCCCTATATTAACTCAACCTCTAATTTCCAGTTGCATCCATAATAATTCCCTTTATCATCCTTAATTTCACAAATCCAATCAAAACCGCCCTTTTCTGCATGGCCGTTTTCAATATATTTTTCTAACTCTGTTCTGGTAAGAAACTTTTTATTGCCGCTATCAGTATATAAGAAAAACACGCGTATTTCCTTTCAAAAAATTATCACGAATGACACTTATAGTTGGTGGACACGCATAGTAGGCACCTGATATCTTTATGCTATGGCGATTCTCCAAAAATTTGGGCATCATTTAAAAGGGCTTCGTTTTTCCAAAAAAATGACTCAGGAAGACTTAGCCGAACAAAGTGGTCTCAGTCGCCAGTATATCGGAGATGTTGAGCGAGGCACAAGAAATATTTCTTTAGTGAATCTCGAAAAGCTTGCAACTGCTTTTAAAATAACACTTTCTGAACTTTTCAAACTCAAATGACAAAATCTATTATCGGCCTTGAATCCTCCAGCATAATGCCATTGGTGGCCATTACTCCTTTGACACAAGCCTGTTATGAGTCCATTTGGGACAAATTCCATAATAGCATGTTGCTGGCTCACGAAGACTCTATTGCTGAATTAAAGAATATATTTAACTTCAAAGCAAATACTTTTTATTCAAGTCCATTAAAAAGGCTTGAAAAAATCAAAGAATTGCTTTTATTCAATAAAGCATCATTAAAAGGCGCTGCCATAAAATTACTTCTCGATGGTCAAAGTGGCGGTTGGATAGGCAATAAAAATAGTCGCGTCCAAACTTTTTTCTTTTCTGATGTAATAGACCACATAGATAATAGAATCAAAGATCCTCGGGAATTTACTGAATACCTAATAAATGGCATGAAAGGGAAAATACAAACATATAATCGCATGTTAACACCTGTTAACGGCATGATTAGGATTGACTTAAAGCAAATTTTGCCGTATTGGGGTTTTCACAATGTTTCTCCTTCGTTGTTATCTGAAAATAAAAAAGTTCAAATTGCTATTCTGCGAAATTGCGAATCTTTCGACATGTTTAAATCTGAACCGACGGCAACTCGCCGAGATTCATATCATTATCATATGCTCAAAAAAGAAAAGGTTTCAATTATACTGGTTGGCGACGCAAATTATAAAAATAATATTTGTTCGTGCAAAAAATGTTTATCATATGATTGCCAGGTTCATGTTCTAACAGACTCAAAAAGAAAAGCACTCTTAAACTTAATATAAGTCATTCAATTTTTTAAGATACTTTCAATCCTATGAATTGTTCTATCAATGCCATGTCAGGATAAAAATTTTGCTCTTTGCAGAGAACCATTTTGCAGCCCATTTCTTCTGCAATCCGGCAAATTTGGGGCAAAAGAAGCAACTCCATTATTTTTGAAACAACTTTTGTATCGACAGATATAGTATAAATATTTTTGGCTATATCTATAAAGCCCTTTACTATCCAATCGCCGTTGTCTGTAGAAACCGCAGAATCAAACAATTTGATATGTTCGAGAAAGTTTTCTCTAAAATAATCTTTAATATTCTTTTTGTCTTTTGCCATTTTTTACTTTTTATTTTTTTTCTTTAACGCCGATGGCGACAAGGGTTTTTTCCTTAATTTCATCGGCGAGTTTCGGATTTTCAATCAGATATTTTTTGGCATTTTCTCTGCCCTGTCCGAGTCGTATTTCTCCGTAGTTAAGCCATGCGCCGCTTTTTGTAACAACCTCATGGGTGCATGCCAAATCAATCAAATCGCCCTCGTAGCTTATGCCTGCGTTAAACATAATATCGAATTCTGCATCTCGGAAAGGCGGGGCAATCTTATTTTTGACAACTCTGGCTCTTACCCTGTTTCCAATAGCGTCTGTTCCCTCCTTTATTGTGGAAATGCGTCTGATGTCCAGTCTTATCGAGCTGTAAAACTTCAGGGCGTTTCCGCCGGTGGTTGTTTCAGGGTTTCCGAACATTACGCCGATTTTCATTCTTATCTGATTAATGAAGATAAGACTGGTTTTGCTTTTGTTTATTACACCGGTGAGTTTTCGCATTGCCTGGCTCATAAGTCTGGCCTGAAGTCCCATATGCGATTGGCCCATTTCGCCGGCCAGTTCGGCGGCAGGTATAAGAGCAGCGACAGAATCGATAACAATAACATCGACGGCATTTGACTTTATGAGCAGCTCGGCAATTTCGAGGGCCTGTTCGCCGGTGTCGGGCTGACTGACGAGAAGTCCACTGACATCAACGCCGAGTTTCTTTGCCCAGGTGGTATCGAGGGCATGTTCGGCATCGATAAATGCGGCAACACCGCCTTTTTTCTGGGCGTTTGCTATAACATGGAGAGCAAGAGTGGTTTTTCCGCTGGATTCGGGTCCGAAAAACTCTATAACTCTGCCTCTGGGTATGCCGCAGCCGCCGAGAGCGATATCGAGCGAGAGCGAACCGGTCGAAGTGCCCTCAATTTTGGTATAAAGACTTTCGTCCATCTGCATTATCGAGCCGCTGCCATACTGTTTTTCTATCTGTGCGATGGCTCTTCCAAGAGCGCCGTCTTTTACGCTCGTTTTTTCCGCTTTTTCAGCAGCCGCTTTTTTGGGTTTCACCGTCTTTGCCATAAGTTTTACCTCTCAAAAGTCCTTTTTCACCCCTTTAGAGACAAGCTGCTCCAGACAGCCGTCAGAAATTTACGATTCCCTGTCTCTAACGGGGCTAAGTTCTACTTTTCTCAACAGAGTATATACCGGACCGTCAGATGTCAACTGGCTTTTATATAGACAGACCGAGTCAACTTTAACCGTCATCGGTTTTATTTTTTCAAAATCACTGACAATTCGGCGGAGATTTTTGTCAACGCCATTATCCTTAATCCGGGCAAGGGTCAGATGCGCACTGAAGGGACGAGTTTCCTTTTCGAAGCCCAATTCTGAAAGCCCCTGCTCGATAGATTCGGCAAGAGCGGCAAGTTCGGCATTTTGCTCTGCGCTTCCGAGCCATAGGACCTTTGCCGGTCTTCCGAACGAGCCAATGACGGAAAGCCTGAACTCAAAAATTTTCTTTTCGAGACAAACAATCGTTATCGCATCAGTTATTTCTTCAATCCTGGTCTCGTCAACCTCGCCGAGAAATTTCAGCGTCAGATGCATCAATTCCGGCCCGACCCATTTAAGACCGTTGCGATTCTTCATTCTGTCTTTTACCTGCTCCTGTAGCTTTGCAACAGAAACCAGGACAGAATCATCAATATCAATTGCAATGAATAATCTCATACGATTCAGCCACGAAGGCACAAAGACACGAAATTTTTATTATTTACTTTTTTTGTGCCTTGGTGTCTTTGTGGCTCCCTTTAAAATTCGGTCATTTTACGAAGTTGGGCAAATCTCTCGTCTATTACAGTTTTGCCGACGGCGGCTATTGAGGACATTGAAAAGCCTTCGATGACCAGCGAGGCTGTTACCGTCCCGTATGCCACGGCAGTTCGCAGATATTTTGCGTCTGTCTTTTCGACGGAGGCCAGATAGCCCATAAAAGCTCCTGCAAAGGCATCGCCTGCGCCGGTCGGGTCTTTTACAAGTTTGGTCGGAAAGGCAGGCAGCATAAAAAATTCATTATTGCTGTCCAAAACAATTGAGCCGTCAGCACCTTTCTTTATAATCACAATTTTAGGACCGGCTTTGCGCAATTCGGCGGCGGCAAATGCAAGATTGTCGTTTTTTGTCAGCATTCTTGCTTCGCCTTCATTTAAAATAAGCACATCGATTTTACCGAGCAGTTTTTTTAATTCATCGGCTTGGTTTTCTATCCAGCAGTTCATCGTGTCGGCAACGATAAATTTCGGGGCGGCAAGCTGTTCAAGAAGCTGCATCTGGAGCGAGGGGTGGGTGTTGGCAAGAAAAACAAATTCGCTGTCCCTGAATTGTTCTGGTACAATGGGCGGCCGTTCGGCGAGGACATTAAGTTCCAGTCCGTCAGTTATGGCCTGAGACATATCACCCTGATAGGAGCCCTGCCATCTGAAAGTTTTACTGCCGTGGCGCACCTCAAGGCCGGCCAAGTCGACATTTCTGCCGGCAAAGACCTTGGCCAAGTCAAAGGGACAGTCGTCTCCGACGACACCTACGAAACGCACTGGCGAAAAGAAACTTGCCGCCATACTGAAATAGACGGCGCTTCCGCCGATACAATTTTCACTTTTGCCTAATGGCGTAACGACCGTATCAATTCCTATCGAACCAGTTACTAATAGAGACATAATCATATTCCTTTAATTAATTTAATCCTCAAAAACTGAAAGCTTAAAGCCAAAAACCCAAAGCCATAGTTTAAAATTCAAAACCGAACTATGGGAACAATTTTAGATTTTTAATTTTGGTTTTGCGTTTTCAGTTTTAACTTTGCTTCGTAGAAAACATCCAAAAACTGTCATTCTGTCCTCACAGACTCCATAGGAGAATGAAGCAAAGCACAGTAAAGAATCTCTTGCCAGCACAAAACCGAGACTCTTCGTCCGCCTACGGCGAACTCAGAATGACATCCATAGAAGTTTTCTACAGAGCATTTTAACTTTTAAGTTCTTCCAATATTCGCTACAAAGCAAATTTTGATATTGCGGTATCTATTCTTTTTATCGTTTCTTCAATACCTAATATATCGACCGACTCGAAAATCGGCAGAGAAATCGTTGTGCCGCAAATCGCGACCCGCAAAGGCTGAGCTATTTTGCCCAGGCCGAGATGTTTTTCTTCAGCAAGATTTCTTAACATTTCTTCTATTGACTGGGCGTTTACCGCAGAAAGCGCGGAAAGGCGCGTTTTTAGTTCGCCGAGCATCGCAATACCTTCGCCGGAGTTTTTCAGAAGGACTTTTTCGACATCTTTTTTATCGTACTCGATTTTTTCGGCATCGGTAAATATAAATCTGCTCTTATGTTCAATCTCGGCGAGTGTTCTGGCCCCTATGCCTGCTTTTAAAATTCTTAAAAGCAGTTTATCGTCGGCATTTGCGGCGATTGAATTAGTAACCTTGAGAAAATCTTTATATCTGCTTAGAAGCTCGGTATCGCTGAGCATTTTTATGTGTTCGGTATTGAAGGCGAGCAGTTTTTTGCGGTCGAAGAGGCTGTTTGTCTTATTAAACCGCTTGGGGTCGAAACTTTCGATCAGTTCATCAAGGGTTAAAATTTCCTTGTCTATGCCGGGTGAATAGCCCAAAAGAGCAATAAAATTTACCAGAGCCTGCGGCAGATAGCCGCTTTTGAAAAAATCTATGATATTGACTTCCGGCAGTTCGATATTCAAAAATTGCGCCATTGCGTCAACGGCAGGCGTATCAGGGA
>JAQTQF010000238.1 GCA_028712345.1 Phycisphaerae bacterium
AACTCGGTATTAAGGCAGAGACATTGCTGCTTTCTGCTTCTTGGAGAGATGTAGTTAAGAGAATTGTCGGAAGAAAGTTCAAGAAGAAAGATTTTCCGCAAGATTGCAGCGTTAAGATGGTTATATCTGTTGGCAATAAGTCGCTTGAGAAAGCTAAGGAAAAATGCTGGAAAACAGCTTTGACAGCGGCGGTAAGAAAAGACATCCGACCTGTTTTTCTAAATGCCCAGGCATGCACTTGGGATAACTTGAGCTACTGCTTCCTTCTTAATAATGTCAAGATGTGGTATCACTGTTCTCACGGTAATTATGATTTGTTAGGCCAACCGCCAAGACAGTGTATTGATACAGCCAGCGGTCAAGTATTCTCATATCTTAAGAAAGACTATGACCCTAACAATATACCTCCAGATTATGAAAGCCTTTCCTGGTTCTATGAGAATAATCATTCTATAGCTGAACTGGGTTTTGTTCAGGATACTGATAAAATGATATGGGTTCAGTTCAATGCTTGCTATTCTGCCAGAACCACCGAGTTCCCCTTTATGTTGGGTATTCTTCCTGTTGATGACCCTTTCTATATTGGTGAGCAGATATTCATCGGTTGGAAAAACACTACTTTAGTTAATGATATCCTTGGAAATTACAATCAGTTTGAGGAAGATTACTGGGACAAACTTAGGCAGGGAAATATGCTTAAGACCGCGGTAGAGGATTCTTTGCCTCCTGGCGGCGGAACAAACATTCTGGAAAATTTCATGTATTATGGCGTGATTGATTGGCAATATGCTTGGTTTAGGTATCCGAATATTAATTAACTACTTTTGAAAGGACAGAACAATGAAAATAATAAAGTTAAAGACAAAATGGCACATTCTTAGCCTATCTGTCTTGCTTATAGCCTTTTCTTTAGTTGGTTGTAATTCTACAAAAGATAGCTTCAAATATGTTGATGCAACAGTTGATGATCTTTCAGGCAAGGAGTTTGAGGTTATTCTCATCAGGAATTTTGAAGATCCCGATAAGTCAAATATGATGATGATAATCGGTGATATTGACAAAGCGGATAAGATTGTTGGACATAAGATCAAAGCGGATAAGATTATCGATGCTTCTTGGGTAGAACATCTTGCTTCTGGTTTTGTAAAAGCTGAACGCATAAAGAGAGGCTACCTTGATGATTCCAGGGCAATCTTCCTGACTAGAACTAAAGGCTATGTGATTAAGATAGCAACCGATGACAAGGTTGTTTATGGCCCCGATTACCAATCCGAGCAGCTCAGGAAAGATTTCGAAGAGATCGGCTTATTAGGTGAGTACAGCAACCCTCCTGACATGAATAAGGTTATTAAAGCTCTTAAATGAGGCTCTCCTAATGCTGCCAAAACTGCTTGACGATCTTGTCTCAAAAGTTATCTTAAGGGCTATTTCACAAGACTCTTGCAGTAATGGTGCTATAATTTATAAGACGAAGAAGGAAAAAGGAAACAGACAATAAACTTTATAAAAGAAAAGGGATTTATTATGAAAAAGTCGGGCCTGCTGTTATTCGTACTTTTAATTGCCGCTGTCGCATCGGGCGCAGTTATAAACAAACCCGATATTACCAAAGAAAAAACCTTATATGCCATCGGCTATGCTCATCTCGATACGCAATGGCGATGGGATTATGTTGAAGTTATCGATGACTATATCAAGGCTACTCTTGACGACAATTTCAGCCGATTTGAAAAATACCCCGATTATGTTTTCAATTTCACCGGCGCAACCAGATACGCGATGATGAAGGAATACTTTCCGGCGCGTTACGAAAAGCTCAAACAGTATATCGCACAGGGTCGCTGGTTCGTTTCCGGCTCATCGGTGGACGAGTGCGATGTCAATTTGAATTATGCCGAGTCGGTAATAAGGCATATACTTTACGGCAATATTTACTTCAAAAAGGAATTCGGCAAAGTGAGCGAAGATTTTATGCTGCCGGACTGCTTTGGTTTTCAGGCTCATCTGCCTTCGGTATGGGCACATTGCGGCCTGAAGGGATTTTCAACCCAGAAGCTCACATGGGGACATCCGGGCGGAATTCCTTTTAACATCGGCGTTTGGGAAGGACTCGACGGCAAATCGGTCATCGCAGCGTTGAATCCGGGCGGATACACCCGTTCAATCACGGGGCCGGCAGCCGAAAGTAATGAATGGTCCGGCCGGATTAACGAAAACGGAAACAAGTATGGCGTATTCGCGGATTTTCATTATTACGGAGTCGGCGACAGAGGCGGAGCGCCGAGGGAAAGAGATGTAATAAATTATACTTCCGCAAAAAACGACCCAAACGGTTTATACAGGATATATCTGACATCATCCGACCAGCTTTTCAAGGATATAACGCCGGAGATAAAAAAACGGCTTCCAAGATATAAAGGCGATTTGCTGCTGACCGAGCACTCGGCGGGTTCGCTGACTTCCCAGGCGTATATGAAACGGTGGAACAGGAAAAATGAACTGCTGGCCGATTCGGCAGAACGGGCTGCGGTAACGGCTATGTGGCTCGGCGGAGCGGATTATCCGCAGGAAAAACTCAACCGGAGTTGGTACAGAGTTTTGAGCAGCCAGATGCACGATATTCTGCCGGGGACATCGCTGCCCCGCTGCTATAATTTCTCGTGGAACGATGAGGTCATCGGCCTTAACGGTTTCGCGGCTGTACTCGAAAATTCCGCTGGGGCTGTTTCCCGTGCGATGGATACCCGCGTCAAGGGGACGGCGATATTGGTTTATAACCCCCTTGCGATAGCGAGAGAGGATATTGTTGAGGCGGATATCGCAAAGACCGCCGGAACGGTCAGGGTTTACGCTCCAGACGGACAGGAAGTTGCTTCGCAGATTATAAGCAAAAATGATTCATCCGTGAAAATTGCCTTTACGGCAAAAGTACCTTCGCTGGGCTTTGCGGTTTACGATATCCGTAAAGACGACGCTGCGTGCAAATTGGACACAGGCCTTTCAATCACTAAGAGCGAAGGTGCTGCGGAATTTAAACTCGAAAACAAATATTACACTGTAATGGTTAATTCCAGCGGCGATATCGCAGGGGTTTTCGATAAGGAAAACAAAAAGGAAATTTTAAAATCGCCAGCAAGACTGGCGTTTCTTCACGAAAAACCCAGCCGGTGGCCGGCGTGGAATATGGACTGGACAGACAGGCAAAACCCGCCTATTGGTTATGTTGATGGTTCAGCATCTTTCAAAATTATAGAAGATGGTTCCGTGAGAGTTGCTCTTCGGGTTATCCGCAAGAGCAGGGATTCTATCTTCACACAGACGATCAGGCTTTATGCGGGTG
>JAQTQF010000239.1 GCA_028712345.1 Phycisphaerae bacterium
AAATGAAAAATGGCAGGCAGATTTGCCAGACAATGTTATTTCCAACTTTGTTTTATCTGACAGCGGCAGCATATATTTTGCAGTAAAAGACCGCATAGGAGATGCTGTTAAGATCAAGCTATATGATTTTGGGCCGGGCGGGTCTTTGCTGATGAAGCCAAAAGCGAAAATAGTGGTTTCAGATGATTTGGAATTGGATAACGAGCTTAATTTGGCGCTTGATGAATTTGATTATGATTTGGAGCCGGAAATAAAGGAGGAATTTGACAATGAAGATGATTTGTACGAAGAGGATATTTGTCTTGAAAGCGATGCTTTAATGCCGGATAATGAGCAGCCGAACGTTATAATCGAAAATCGAAATATCGAAGAAAATCCAGAAATAGGCAGCTTGCAATCGGAAAATGCAAGCCAGCCAGAATTAAAACAACCGGAAGCGCCGGAACAATTGCAGCAGCCGGAAGCAGCCGAAGAGCCGGTCCAGCAAAAAGAGAATGAAGCGCCAGCTGAAGCTGCCCAAGATATTCCAGAACAACAGCAGGATACGGGCTCGGTGCCAGAACCCGACTCAAGCCCGGTTTCAGAAAACAATCCAATGCCGGCGGAAATAAATCCAGTGCCCGCTGATTAAATATTTTTGACAAAATAAACATCATTGGTAATATGCTAATGGCATTTTTTTATTAGCTCTTTTACAAAGAAGGAGGCGCATATGAAAAAGTTAGTGGTTGTCAGGCACGGAGACTACGAAGACGAAGACAATGACGACGAAAAGCTAAGCAGCCTTGGGGAAAAGCAGATCGCCCAATTGGCGGAAAAGCTCGAAAGCCATTTGAACGGATTTTCCGTAGTTATTCTTTCTTCAACCGCCTTGAGGGCAAGGCAGAGCGCTGAAATACTTGCTGATAAATTTGGAGTTGCTTTTGAAGGATTAGACTTGCTTTGGTCCGGAGAAGGAGGAAAATCTTTCGGCACTTTCATGGATTTCAAGAAATTACTGAAAATGATTGAAGAGAGAAAAGAGCAAGCCGAAGTTTACGTTCTTGTCACGCATTACGAGTATATCGAAGACTTCCCCATGTTTTTCGGAAAACAGCGGCTTGGGGCAACTTTGAAATCGGAAGTAATTCCGAAAGGCACAGCGTGGCTTATTGATTGCGAAAAAAAAGAAATGATCCATGTCCGCTAATTTTGAAAAGGAAACATGATGAAAACCCTGCCGGCAATCCTGTACGCTCTTGGCATAACAGCCATTTCAATTATTGTTATTAATATTACAAGCGGAATACCTAGCGAGGAAACTTTGATTTCCAGCGCAGTTATTATGTTTTTAATCGCCTTCTTCGCCTTTAGGTGGAGGAAATAAATAATGAAAATAGCCGCGCCGAGCGCGGCTTTTATTTATCCCCTTTACTTTATTTCTTGCTTTTTGTAAGATAGCAGAATAATTAAGTATTGTGGAAAACTCATGGACTTTGTCCATAGGTTGTCCTCTTAATTTATGAAGTCGAAATATAACAAAACAATCGTTCTTGTTGGCCTATTCGCAATTGTCCTGACAGTCGGCATTCTTGCCAAGACTGACACAGGCCGGGGATATCTTTCCTGGTTAAAGGCAATGGCTTCAAACGTGATAGGAATGAACGTTGAAGCGCCTACCAACGCCGGGACAGACAATATTGATTATTCAAACATCAATATTAACGGCTTGAATAAGGATAATAAGACAGAGCTGCCAGATAGCCAGACACAGACTCAAACTACGCCTCCAGAGACGAAATCAGCGCCTAGCACTCCAGCTGACATTGAAACTGCTATAAGCAGCATTTCACAGCAGGTTGCGGAGATAGACGCAGAAGTCAAGGAAATGACTGTCTATAATGATATCCAGAAGCAGATTGACCAGATAGCTATGCAGGTCAGCCAGATAGGACAAGAGGTCAATACCCTTAGGACAGATGTTCAGATTACTGCTATTCAGCAGCAAATCAATGTCCTAAGCCAGCAAGTAAGCTTGCTAACTCAGCAATTAAGCGCCTCCGCTTAATTCAAGGGAATTTCCGCATATTTTTATAGAGGAAATAACACCCTCTATTTTTCGAGTTATGACCAAAAAAGACCTTATCGATCTTACAAATAAGGTTTACCGCCTAAGCATACTTTTTCCCAAGAAAGAGCCGTTGAGATACAGGATAAGGGAAACAGCTGACGGCATTTTGGCTAATTTTACAGCCTGGGAGCTTTTTAATAGCTCCAATTCCGGCTTAATCAAGGTTTACAAGATAGAAGAAAAGAAAGACCTTGCTTTTGAATTGAAAAAGGACTTGGAAATCATCAAAAGCTACCTTAATGTCGCAAAATGGCAGAATTGGGTAAGCTTCTTCGACATATTGGAAATTGAAGAGAAATATGATAGCATTAATACTAAAATCGATGAAGAATCTGAAAAGCCGAGGATAGCGCAGGAAGAAGTGGTTTTGATCCAAGATTTGCCCAAAATATCGGAAGTATTGCCCATAGAAGAGCCAATTTCAAATATCGGTGAAAATATAGATATTCTATACGATTCAGCATCAAAAAAGAAAAGCTCCTTTGACGACAGGAAGATAAAGATAATCGAGATTCTGGGCCAGAAGGAGAAGATCCAGGTTTGGGAGGTGAATAAGGTATTCCCGGATGTTTCAAAAAGGACAATCAGAAGGGATTTTGTAGAGCTTTTAAAACAGGGTTTAATAGAGAGAATAGGGGAAAGGAGCGAGACATTTTACAAGCTAAAAAGCCAGCAGGCATAGCGCTTTGGGTAGGACATTATTTTAAAATTAAATGGGAAACCAAAAAGAAGATTTCAGTAAAATATACGACCAATATGTGGAGAAAATCTACAGATTTGTTTTTTTAAAGGTAAATTCAATAGATGTGGCTGAAGATCTGTGTTCCGAGGTTTTTACCAGGTGCTGGAAAACCTTTACAAATGGGAATAGGATAGAGAATATCCAAGCCTTTTTGTATCAGATAGCCAGGAATCTGGTTATCGATCACTATCGAGAGAAGGGTAAGGCGCAGATTGTTTCTACCGATAGCGTGCCTATCGTGGATGCCAAACAAAGCTTTGAAGAATGGATAAACAACAAGTCTGACCTAGAGACAATAAAAAAGGCTTTGGCCAATATTAATGATGATTACCAGAATATTGTTATCTGGCACTATATCGATGACCTATCTGTTGCTGAAATAGCGAATATGACTGAGAGATCAGAGGGAGCTGTTAGGACATGCCTTTCCAGGGCTTTGAGCGACTTAAGGGCCCAATTTGAGGAGGCATAAGTGTAATATA
>JAQTQF010000240.1 GCA_028712345.1 Phycisphaerae bacterium
TGCTAATAACAAATCCATCTATAGTAGCATTATTAGTAACACTAAAACACCTGACAGTATCATTACCGTTAATTATAGTTAGATTCGCTCTGAAATCTCTCTGGCTGCGAGTTATTTCCGTACCATTAAAGCCGCCATAAATACTTATAGCATTACTGACAGTAATTTGAGAAGTTAAAGTATATGTTCCTTCGGCAACCCAGATTTCATCGCCCGCTGAAGCCGCATTAACGGCAGCAGCTATAGTAGTGTAAGCATCCAACCAGCAGGAACCGTTATTACTGCCTGTAGCATTCTGGTCAACATAGATAACATCAGGATTCGACCAGGTTAACGGATTAAACTCATCGCATCCTATGTCACTTTTTGCCGTTTCATCATCATCGCCATCAATAAGACGAGATTCATTGTCAATATCAGTCTGGCTGGTATAGTTTCCATTCGGGTCGCCAATATCAATACATGGCGAATTGCTCTGCAAATGAAAATCATTAGCATCAGCATCGACAAATAAGGGGACGCTGTTAATATTTCCTGTACCACTGTCGCCATCTTCAATACAACTATATGTTGCGGCACAACCGGACAAGTCGTCTCCGTTGCCCCAAAGGATACAGTTGCTAATGTTAAGTGTGCTGCTACCATTGCTTATGCCGCCGTAACCGTTGTTTACTATAGTATTGTTTCTTATTGTCACAGTGCCTGCTATTGAAGTTGCAATCCCCCAATAGCCGTTATCATATATTAAATTATTCGTGATAATTGGCGATGAATATGCATAGGGATAGACCCCGAAAGCATAATTGTTGCGAATTATGTTATCGGTGATAAGCGCAGAACCGAGGCAATATATTCCTTTATAGTAGTTATTCTGAATAATGCACCTTCTGATTATCGGCTCGCCATGGCAATATATTCCGCAATCCATATATCCGTCACCTCCCTGGATCGTTAAACCTTCCAGGATTGAATCAGCACCTTCATTGTTGTAAAACGCAACAGTATGATCGGTGTGATTGGCATCAATGATTGTCGCTGCCACAGTCTCCCAGTTATTAGGGTCGGTACTGCGAAGGGTAATGGCTTTGCCGTTAAAATTGATTGATTCGTGATATGTGCCTTCATTAACTTCGACGATATCGCCATTACTTGATGTATTGATACCCTTTTGAATTGTCGCAAAAGCATTTGCCCAGCTTGTGCCGGCGTTCAAATCATTTCCGTCAGGGTCAACATAATAATTTGTTGCCAAAACAGAAGGAGAAATTAAAAACAGACTTGACAAAATAATCCCAAAAATCCACTTGTGCGTACGCATAATCCGACTCCTTTCAAAAAAATGGTTAGACAAAATCCCTATGCTAATTACTTTTTTGGGAAACCCCTCACATACCTGGCCTGACGAGAAGCACTGGCTTGCTGAATCTCCCTTTTCAGGTTCAGCAATAAGCTTCCGCCCTGACAGCCTTGTTTAGTTTCCTCATGACTCCAACAGAAAACAAACCAACTAAACCAAATTTGAATATCTGCGATGGATATTATATCCAAAAATATCACTGTCAATCGTTTTTTATGGGATAGTCAAAAAATTTTGTGGTTTTTTGGGGCTGGGGGATTAGAATGTTCCCTATCGATTAAAAAAGGCAGGGAATCTAATTTTTAGAGCCAAACTGTGCAAAAGCTGGATGCTGTTTTGAGATTGTTCTTATTTATGATTTGTTCGACGGCTGGGATTTTAGCCTTTTCGCTTGCGCTATTCGGGCCGGAGTGGAAAGAACTTTACCATATTGAAGCCGCTGTCGAACAGGCCGAACGGGATAATCTCAAAATCGAGCAGATAGTAAAAGACCACGAGATTCTGACAGGACAAATCGAGGCAGACCCAAATATCTTAGCCAAAATCGCGCCAATAACGCTCGGGACCGGCCAAGATTCAAACGCCCCGGCCGTAAAGATGACAGCCGATACGCTTGTTCTTGCAAAGGCGGTGCTTGCCCGGCAGGAAAATAACTCGCCGGCTGCTCAGGTACCCGCATGGCTGGAAAGAAGTACAACCAAAGATAACAGAATCATATTATTTGCCAGCGGCGCAGGATTGGTTATAGTCGCGTTTGCCTGTTTCGGCAGAGGGAAACAAAAGAGGAGCCGTAAGAAAAACGGTTAGTCTTTCATCGGCGACGAAATCTTTTCAGCAGATACGAAAACCTCTGTTTTATCTCATCTCGCAGAAGGCCGAACCGTATTGTAAGCCAGAGCATTGTGAAGCTTAGATCCCGCCTGTCTTCGGGATACTGCGAAAGAATTAATGCCGAGTTTTGCAGATTACCGAGTCGCAGAGATATTTTGGCGGCCTGTTTGATTAAAGCTAAATTTTCCGACTCAAGCTCAACGGCATAATCCAAAAACTGCTGGCTGTCCTCATCCTCGCCCCGCAGAGCAAGGGCCTTTGCAAGATTTAGATAATTGACGCTGTTTGTCGGGTCAAGCTCAGAGACCTTTAAAAAGCAGTGGGTGGCGTAATCGACCTGGCACAGTTTCATCATTATAATACCGATTGAAGTCAAAAC
This sequence comes from Phycisphaerae bacterium, assembly GCA_028712345.1. Lineage (GTDB taxonomy): Bacteria > Planctomycetota > Phycisphaerae > Sedimentisphaerales > UBA12454 > GWC2-45-44. The sequence continues at coordinate 2,568 of JAQTQF010000240.1, forward strand.
TTCCGGCTGGTCAATATCGAGTTCGAGCTCGCAGCAGAGAAAATTGAAAGCTTCGGACTTATTGCCCATCGCAAAAGCCATTTGTCCAAGCCTAAATCTCGGACCTGCCTGCCTCTCGTCAATTTCCATTGCCCGTCGGTAATAACGCTCGGCAGCAGGAAAATTCTGCCTGTTCAGCTCTATTTCGCCAATACAAAAAATGGCCGGGGCAAAATCCGGCGAAGTTTCGAGGATTCTGTTGAATTTTTCGGCGGCGGCGGAAATATTGCCGCTGTGCAGCAGAAATATGCCGAAATCAAAAACCACATCTATATCACCAGGATTTGTTTTAAGCTCTTCAATGAAATGATGCCGGGCCATATCCTTATCGCCAAGGTTCCAGTAAGCCTGAGCGATTCGATAATTTATCTGCGGATGGCTCGGCTCAAGAGACGCTGTTCTTTCCCAGCACCATACCGCTTTTTTGAAATCGCGGCGAATGAAAAACAAATTTCCGATGTTATAAAAACACAGCGGACATTTTTCGTTTATCTGCTGGGCGAGATAGAACATCTGCTCGGCAAGTTCATAATGTCCCATTTCGGTATAAGTGATTATCCTGTTGCAGTAGCAAGGTTCAAAATTCGGGTCGATTTTTTCTATCTGCTCAAACGCGTCAAGAGCAATATCGTATTGTCCGCCGCGGGTATAATCCACCGCCAGACAGTTGAGCGTTTCAATGTCGTTCGGATTCAGCTCGAGAGCAAGTT
>JAQTQF010000241.1 GCA_028712345.1 Phycisphaerae bacterium
GATGTCTATCAAATCAATTTTTCCCAGAGATTCAGCGCCGATTTTTGCGCGGAGCCTTATAAACTGTTTTTATGGCAGAATAAATTTAATCCCAGTCCGTATTCAGCGTATATCGATGCGGGCGATTTTAAAATCATCAGCGCATCGCCCGAATTATTCATAAATATAAATAACGGCACAATTACGACCTGCCCGATTAAGGGCACAAGGCCCAGAATGGGGCAGAAAGATGTCGATAAGAAAAATTACGATGAGCTTGTCGATAATGAAAAAGAAAGAGCCGAACTCGATATGATAATCGACCTTGAGCGGAACGATTTGGGCAGGATTTGCGTCCCCGGCTCGATAAAAGTCGTCAAAAGACGCGATATAGAGGCTTTTTCAACGGTTTTTCACGCGATTTCGACAATCTCCGGAAAGCTTGGCGATGGAATCGATTTTGTCGATTGCCTCAAAGCGATATTCCCCGGCGGCTCGATTACCGGCGCTCCAAAAATCAGCGCGATGAATATAATAAATTCTCTCGAGCCGACAGCTCGAGGCATTTATACCGGCAGTATCGGCTGGATTGATTTAAATGATAATGCGTGCTTGAATATCGCGATAAGAACAATTATTATTAAGGACGGCCTTGCCTTTGCCCAGACCGGCGGCGGAATCGTCGCCGACTCCGACCCAAACGCCGAATGGAACGAAACGCTCATTAAAGCAAAGGCATTGCTCGCAGGAATAAGTAGCATACAGCGCGGAGCGGGTAGCGTATAGTGGGTCGTGGAGAAAGTAAAATGAAAAAAGAGAGTGCCGGAAATTGTATCATAGATAATAATATGAAGACGAAATCATTTAAAGACCTCATAGTTTGGCAGAAAAGCTACAAATTGGTTTTGGATATATATAAAATAACTAAAGATTTTCCAGGATTTGAGGTTTATGGATTGTCTCAGCAGATGAGAAGGGCATCCGTGTCTATACCCTCTAATATAGCCGAAGGATACGGTAGAAAACACCAGGCAGAATATAAGCAATTTTTGTCTATTGTATATGGTTCTCTATTAGAGTTAGAAACACAATTTTCACTGGCGGCGGATATGAAATATGTCGGCAAGAATCAAACCGTAGAAAATTTATTGAAAGAAGTGGGCAGTATGCTGTATAGAATGCTTCACCCTATTCGCTAAACGCTGTACGCTAAACGCTGAAAATGAATAAGATATTTTTAAACAATTGTATAGTTGATTCATCGCAGGCTGTTATAAGTTATAACGATGCGGGTTTTTTATATGGCGCAGGGCTGTTTGAGACGATGCGAGCAGCAAACGGCGTTGTCTTTGCCCTTGACGCTCATCTCGACAGACTTTTCAATAGTGCGCAAAAACTTGGCGTAAGACTGGCGGGTGATAAAAAATTCTTTGCCGATGCGGTATATCAAACCTTAAACGCCAATGAGCTTTCCGATGCCCGCCTGCGGCTGACGGTTACGAGCGGCCCGATGAATATCGACGAAGACGCCAAACCGACAACAGTTATTACCGCGGCAGATTTCGAGCCCTATCCGAAAGATTATTATCAGAAGGGCGTAACGGTGGTTTTAAGCCCGTGCAGGCAGAATCCTGCCGATGGTCTTTGCGGCTACAAGACTACGAATTATTTTTCCAGACTCTTAGCTCTCGGTTTTGCCCGTAATCATCAAGCGGCCGAGGCCCTGTGGTTTACCGTTGACGGCAGGCTTGCCGAGGGAAGTATCAGCAATGTTTTTATCGTAAAGGATTCAGTGCTTTACACACCTTCGCTCGAAACGGGCATCTTGGACGGCATAGCTCGAAAAACCGTCTGCGAGCTTGCAGCAAAGAATTCCATAAAAATCGAACAGCAGACCTTGACCATAAAGAAACTTCTTGCCGCCGACGAGGTTTTTATAACAAATGTAATAATGCAGGTAATGCCGGTGATAAAAATTGAAGCTCACGATGTTAAAGACGCAAAACCCGGAGCGATTACTAAAAAAATAATGGCTCTTTATAAAGAATATTTTGATAAGGAAGTTAGAACGGCATAGAAAAATGAAAATAAGAGATTACATAGAACAAATCGAAAAGATTGCTCCGCCGAATTTGGCGCAGAGCTGGGACAATACCGGCCTGCTTATTGGCGACGGCAATTCAACGGTAAAAAATATCCTGCTGACAATAGATATTACTCCTGCGGTTATTGCCGAAGCGAAAAAGCTCGGCTGCAATTTTATAATAAGCTATCATCCCGTTATTTGGGACGGCCTGAAAAAGGTTGTTCGCGGCTCCGTTGTTTATGAGCTTATTCAATCGCGCATCAGCGTTTATTCAATTCACACCGCACTTGATGCGGTAAGAGGCGGAGTGAATGACGGCCTTGCCGAGATTGTCGGAATAAAAAATCCCGCCCCGCTCGGCGATTTTGTCCAGGCAGGACAAGACAATTATAAGCTTGTTGTTTTTGTCCCTGTCGAGTCGCTTCAAAAAGTTGCCGATGCGGTTTTCAAAGCAGGTGCCGGAGCGATTGGAAATTACAGCCATTGCAGTTTCAGCTCGGCAGGGCTTGGAACATTTGTGCCGCTGGAAGGAGCAAAACCTGCAATTGGCAAAAAGGGTCGGATGGAAAATGTCGAAGAGATAAAATTTGAAGCGGTCGTACCCGCCGCTAAAGTAGCCGATTGCGTCAGGGCGCTCCGCATCGCTCATCCTTACGAGATGCCCGCTTTCGATGCGATAAAACTTTATGATGTTGAGGACAAAATCGGTCTTGGCAGGTTCGGGCTTCTTGAAAAACCGGCGAAACTATATGCGATACTGAAAAAAATAAAGACGGCAACCGGCGCCTCTGTTGCGGGAATTGTCGGACCCAAAGAAAGAACCGTGAAAAAGGCCGCCGTTTGCGCCGGGGCGTGCAGCAAAATTATTATGACTGTCATTGCCGAGAAGTGCGATCTGTACCTGACCGGTGAGCTCAAACATCATCAGGCTATGGCTGCCGAGCAGGCGGGCTTAACTCTCGTCTGTCTGAGCCACACGGTATCCGAAAGGTTTATCCTTAAAAAAATTGCAAAAGAGCTGCAAAAAGAAATAAAAAATGTTAGAATCGCCGTAAGTAAAAAGGACAAGGACCCCTTTGAATGGAAAAGGATATGAGCGAGGAATTCGAGCAGGACGCAGAACCGGGTGATATTCAGGATGATGGGCAGACAGAACAGGAAGCACAGGAGGCCTCTATCGAAACCGATAGTGCTGATGAGATTGCCGCTCAGGCGGACTATAGCGATTTGACGATTGAGTCGGTAAT
>JAQTQF010000242.1 GCA_028712345.1 Phycisphaerae bacterium
TTATTTTTGGTGGGTTAGCTTCCGGTCTGATTGTGGGTTTGGCTTATGCGTTTTTGGCGGTGGCAGTGATGCTCCCTTATATCTTTTTGCCATCTAATTTCAGTGCCGATGCTATTTATGAAATATGTCTGGTAATTCTTCTAGGCATTGGATTTAATTTATGGCTTGAGACCCACAGACGTGAAGTTGGGAAGCGAGAGCAGGTTTTACTCAAGCTCGAAGCGATACAGCACGAAGTTCAAGAGCATATACGGATAGTTAAAGAAAATGAAAAGCGGATTTCTGTTCTACGTTCTGTCACTGCGGCAATAAATCAATTCAGCAATCTCGATGAGATTCTGAGTACTGCCGTCGATAGAGTGAAGGAAGCCGTCGAGATCGACGGCGTTTTGGTCTATTTGTTGGACAATAGGAATAATCAACTTCACTTGCGTCAATACCGTGGCGTGTCTGAAGAATTTACTGATGCTGTCAGGTATCTTAAAGTCGGTGAAGGTTTTAATGGATGGGTTGTGCAGACAGGACAGCCGCTAATGGTTGAGGACTCTGCCCATGATCAGAGATTAGCCCAGGAAGCGGTGGTGAGAGAGGGGATAGTTTCTCAGTTCATTGTGCCTCTAACAGCCCGGGAAAGAGTGGTGGGAACACTTTGTGTCCTATCTTATGTGTCCAAGCGTTTTACCAACGAAGAGGAGCAACTCCTAGCTTTGATTGGTTCAGAACTTGGTGTGGCAGTGGAGAGAGCCGCGCTCAGCGAGGAGAAGGAAAGGGCAGGGAGAAGGTTCAAGGAGTTGTTCGAGAAAGCTCATGATTCCATCTGGGTTCAAGATTTCGACGGCAAGATACTGGATGCTAATCAGGCGACAGCCGATTATACCGGTTATCCGATGGATGAAGTAATTGGCTCTTACATTTTTAGGACTCTCAGCCCTGAGGGTTTGGAATTAGCACGGGAGGTACGTCGTAAACTTTTATCGGGTATCAATGTTGAACAGCCATACGAGCAAAAAGTCATTCGCAAAGACGGCACTGAAGCGACAATCATGATTACTACCTCGCTTATTCAAGAAGAAGGGATGCCACCTGTTTTCCAGCATATTTCCCGCGATGTTACTCGGGAAAAGAAACTTGCGGAAAACTTGCGTTTGTATGCACAGCAAATCACACAGGCATATGAAGAGGAGCGGAAACGTATTGCCAGAGAATTACATGACGACTCTATTCAGTCACTCATTATATTATCCCGACAGATTGATGAACTCATTTCTAGTCAGCCAAAGAAGTCTAGAGTTGTTCATTCACTGGAAGATATCCGAAGTGATATAGATGATATCCTGGCGAGAATACGGCGTTTTACTCAAGATTTGCGACCACCGACGCTCGATTATCTCGGACTGATACCAGCAGTGAGAGAATTGGTATCACAGTTGACTGCTCAGAGCGGTATTACAGCGGAGCTACAGGTGAGTGGTAATGAAAAACACTTCACTCCGGGTGATGAGATGCTAATCTACCGTATCATTCAGGAAGCATTGAGTAATGTATGGCGGCATTCTTCGGCGAAAGCGGTATGGGTATTCATTAAGTTTGAAAATGATAATACAATTATCGAAATCAAAGACGACGGCAAAGGGTTTGAAATCGGTGAAAATATGAGTTTTGTGCAGGCAGGTAAAATAGGATTGGCGGGTATGCAAGAGAGGGCAGAACTGCTTGGTGGTAATCTGAAGATATCGTCGAAACCCGGAGAAGGCACCTTATTGACTTTGATTATTCCTAAGGAACGATGGAAGAAGTAGTCATTTATGGATCAGGCTTGTTTATAATGGTATCGGGGTGTTGCAACATAGACCAGCGTCTTTCTTGCTCTTTACGTTTCTTTTCAGTTTGTTCGAGTTGCTCGACTTGTTGCAGTATTTTTTCGTAATCATGATGGTACTTTTCTACCTCGGCTTCCAATTCCGGGATGCGTTTTAAAGCAGAGAATGCCTTAATTAGTAGCTCTATCATCTGGTCTAGCGAGATATCCTGGGATGCAGTAATTGTCTGTGGCTTATCAATTGATATTGCCTGAGACGTTTTTGACGTTCTCCTGGCTTTAACTCCTGACAAGAGTCCTGCACGGAGAAATTCTTTGCGGTACAGGTCGATTGCCTGGCGACTGACGCCGAATTGTGTAGCTATATACTGGGAGGTCTTTCCGTCTTTCAGTGATTGTAGAACGATATTACGATCAACGATGGCTTTTCTTGCCATGATTCTTATTCCTTATTGCTTAATTGGTTTTTATCCTAGCAAACTGTTTGTGTAGTGTCAAGTAATAAAGTTTAATTATTTTTTTGCTAAGCTAATGACTGGATGTGTTGTTTCAAATCCTTTATTTTTTTGGTCCCCTGACGTTTGGATAGCAGGGAAGTGTAGCGGAATACATTTTTTGCCTTGCCCTGTATGATAATTACTTGCTTCATTAGATTCCTCCGTATTTATTACTTGCTATTTTGTATTATAGCAAGTAATAAAGTTCGATGCAAGTAAAGTTACGGCAGTTCATAGCAAGTAATGCAAATTTAAACTTGCTTTTGTTTATAAATAACTTGCTATCGAGTATATGCAAGTTATGCCTGTGTTTTAATGCAATTTGCAGATGGATGATAAGCAATTTATCTCACTCAATCTCTCTGTTTCTTGCAAATGCTGATGTTTACGATAATGTTCGAGTGTATTGCCAAATTGTAAAGGCATTTGTGAAAGAATAACGATTGAAAAATTCAACAGGATGAATTTTTTACTAGCTGAGGTATCTCTTATTGATAAGTGATATTTTTGACAAAACGATATGCTTTGGGTAGAATTGAATTGATTTTGCGGGATTAGTTCAGGGGTAGAACGCCTGCTTTCCAAGCAGGTTGTCACGGGTTCGAATCCCGTATCCCGCTCCAAACGCACTCGAGAAACAGCGTAATTTAGTTGACATAAGGTATTTTGTCGCCTTAATAATTTTTACTACTTTTGTTTGTCGTAGCACTCGTTTTGCATGATGTTATCATATCTTTGTGTCTTGCCTAATACCCGAACTTAAGGTCGTGAATAATTTGTTTGATAATCCATATCAAACCGGTGGAATATTGCCGATCCCGATTAGGACTTTAATCATTAGAAAGAATGATTGACAATCTAATTGACCTCGGATTATACTGAGCTGATATCGAAATGCATTCATTTTTGCGTGGCTAATAGAATGCTTAAAGCAAGTGGCATCGGTAAGTTCGTTGAATAGATATTTTATTACCATAGTATCGATTT
>JAQTQF010000243.1 GCA_028712345.1 Phycisphaerae bacterium
CAACAAGCTGCTTTTTTTTTACACCGGGGTGCTTTTATTCATTTTGGCCGTGTTCCCCTACAATGCGGTACGGCGTATTCCGGAATTGTATGATGGCAACAGCAGGCATCAATTGCTCATTCCTTTGGGATTCAGCTTGATATTGATTTATGGAACAAAAATATTCATACCGTTCAATAAAATTCAAAAGCCTGTCTATTCGTTATTCATTGCCGCCTTTGTTCTGACGAATGTTCACTTCTATGCCGAATTTCAGGTAGATTGGTTCAAGCAGGCGTCATTAATCGAAAATTTTAAAAAGAGTGACATAATTAGGGGAAATACAACATTTCTCTTTGATGATAAAACAGAAGATCTCAATGCAAGCAAGCGCACCTTCCGATTCTATGAATATACGGAGCTGATGAAATTGGCGTTTGGCGACGAGACAAGATTCGGACAAAGAAAACAGGATTTTGAGACAATTGAAAAAATGAAGAGGTACACGAAAACCCACTATAACATTAAGGATTACGAGTGGGCGGAGCCACGGTATATTGTTGAAATCCATAGCCGCCAGAGGTTCGGCAAGAAAGAATTGGTCAAGCTCAAAATTCTGGAATTATTTAAAGAAAGCAAATTTAGGGAAGAAATCAGAGAGTACATTGCTTTAAAATATCAAAAATTGACGTGAACGAAAAAGTGCAAGGACGGTGCGGATGACCGGGAACAGCATGGTCGATCGATACAAGGATGGAACCTATATTAGCGATAATCCAGACTGGGATCGTCACGACGCTTCGTGGAAAGCCGGACTTGTCAGGAATGTCCTGCAGAAATTCTCGATTGAGCCAAAATCTGTCTGCGATGTCGGTTGCGGTGCCGGTGATATGCTGTTGCACTTAAAGCAAGCTTATCCTGATTGCGATTTTACGGGCTACGATATTTCACCCCAATTGAGTCCCTTCTGGGACGAACACAGGCGGGAAGGAATACACTTCCACTGTGGAGATATCATTCAACTGAACAGGCGATATTATGACTGCATTCTGCTCATGGATGTAATCGAACACCTTTCCGATCCCTTTAGTTTTCTCGATGCGTTGCGAAGCATGGCCAGGTATTTCATATTTCACTTTCCTCTTGATCTGAGTGCATTCACTGTTATGAGAAAGAAGCCGCTTCTTTATGCACGGCATAAAGTCGGCCACATTCATTATTTTACAAAGGAGCTCGCGTTGGACTTGCTTCAGGGTTCAGCCTACTGCGTAATGCACCACAGCTATACAAATGCCTATTCACAGGACCCTCGCAGAAGTCTGTTGACTCGCCTAACCGCACTGCCGCGTCATTTGGTCTCTCTTCTTGATAAAGATTTTGGCACCCGCCTATTGGGCGGCGAAACTCTCATTGTTCTCGCCGAAGCAGCAAGGCAGGCCGTCTAAACATCAGGCTATGATCAGGCAATCCGGGGGCAATCAAAGACGCAAAGGTTCCGACTCCAAGCCGGTCGTCCTGACCTTCATTGGCAACTATCTGCCGGGTTACAAGGCCGGAGGAATTTTGCGCTCCCTGGCCAACGCAGTAGAGCATCTTAGAGATGATGTTACATTCTGGATTGTAACAAGAGATCGGGATTTGGGCGATATCCGGCCTTATGAAGGTATAAAAATCGATCAATGGCAGCGAGTCGGCGGCGCCATGACTTTTTACATGTCGGCTCAATTTTCATCGGTGCGGAAAATATCAAATTTGATATCCGGTACAAGGCATGATGTCCTTTACCTGAACAGCTTTTTCGATCCATTGACGATAACAGCGTTATTGGTAAGAAAATTCAGACCCGAAAAGATGAAGCCGGTAATCGTGGCGCCACGAGGTGAATTTGCATGGGCATCATTAAAATTAAAATACCCCAAAAAGTTCCTGTTTATTCTGGCAGCCAAATTCAGCGGCCTGTATAAGAATGTAATATGGCATGCCTCCAGCAAGTACGAGTGTAAGGATATTATTAAGGTTATGAAGATTAAAGTCGAGGATATTCATATCGCGCTCGACTTGCCGACGCCAAGCATGGCTGAGGGAGTTTTCATGTCACCGCTGCATTCAGAAAATTCCCAAACGGATTTGAGAATTGTTTTTTTATCGCGGATCTCACCGGTAAAAAATCTTGATTTCGCCCTGAAAATCCTCGCCAGAGTCAAATCCAAGGTTGTATTCGATATATATGGACCCACTGAGAATGAGGCGTATTGGAAAGAATGCAGGAGTTTAATCAGCCAAATGCCGAGCAACGTGGAAGTAAATTACTGCGGTGTTATGGACCCGGTTCAGGTACTGGATACTATGAGCCGTTATGATTTACTTTTTTTCCCGAGCAGAGGAGAAAATTACGGGCACGTGATTGCGGAGGCCTTATCCGCAGGCACACCGGTTCTTACTAGTGACAAGACACCTTGGAGGAATCTTGAGCAAGATCATTTAGGATGGGATATCGCTCTGGGCAATGCGGATTCGTTTACCATGATTATCGAGAAACTTGCCGCAATGGGGTCAGATGAGCGTTCGAAAATGAAAAGCGCCATGCGTTCAAAAGTCCTGGAGCGGTTGCTGAACCCTGCCGACCTTGAAGCTAACCGGGGTCTTTTTCTAAAGGTATTGTAAACACAGCCCGCCATCGTAATTTTCTTTTCCAGTTGCCATAGGAAAGAATCCATCTTTAATTTGCTGGCCTCTTACTTGGTAAGTTTTGTGCCAGATCATTTATAATCATCAAAGAAAAAGCTGTAATCATGCAAAATAATTTTGCTGCATAGCTCCATTCACGTCTGTTTCTATAATCTTATCTACAATACAGGAGTTTGTTATGTTCACCGGCAAAGCCCTGCTGATCACAGGTGGTACTGGCACTTTCGGAAATGCTGTATTACATCGATTTCTTCATACAGGTATCTCTGAAATTAGAGTTTTCAGCAGAGACGAAAAAAAACAGGAGGATTTGCGTATTTCGCTCGCCAATCCAAAAGTAAAGTTTTTCATCGGCGACGTGCGTAATCCGGACAGCATTATCCCGGCTATGCACAATGTTGACTATGTCTTTCATGCTGCAGCGCTTAAGCAGGTCCCTTCGTGCGAATTTTTCCCGATCGAGGCAATCCGTACGAATGTTTTAGGTGCGGAGAATGTGATGAATGCAGCCATTGCGTGCGGGGTGAAAAATCTAATCGTGTTGAGCACCGATAAGGCTGTATATCCAATCAACGCGATGGGCATGTCAAAGGCCCTAATGGAAAAGCTGAGGATCGCCAAAGCGCGGATGTATG
>JAQTQF010000244.1 GCA_028712345.1 Phycisphaerae bacterium
TTGTTCGGCGGCATTTTCTCTGCCGCAGTTTATCAGAACAAACGAATAATAATAAAACATATCATAGTCGTCGTCGGTGTCTTTGAAATAATTTTCAAAAACATCAGCGGTTTGATTGCAGTCAATAGCATTTTGGCCGTATAGCTTGTATGCTATGATGGCAGCATCTTTGTTTTTGCCGGCCTTTATGAAAAATTCCATCGCTTTTTGCGGATTTTCCTTTTCACTAGCCGCTGCCGCGGCGTGATAAACTATCGGCAGCTGAAGTTTCTCGATATTTGTAAGTTTCACCAGCAGGGCGGAGTAATCTTCGGGATTATTTTCAAGAGCCGTCCGGCAGGCAAGCTCCGCTTCAGTTGGTGTTATTTTGGATATATCCCTGGAAAAGCTGAATTTTTCGAGAGCTAATTTCCCGAACATATCTCTGCTTGCGGGCCATTTTTTAATCACTTTTCTTAATTGCTCATCGGCACCGGCTCTTAATTGTGCAAAGGCAAGGTTGGCGTCTGTTTCAAAATCATCCGCCAAGGCGGTCTGCAGGGGCGAAGTTTTCGATGTTCTGAAATCGTCAATATGGCTTAATATCGTTTGGCTTTTCAAAATGTCATTTTTTATATTATTCCACAGGCCGGTGGAACCGAATTTCTCTTCCCAGTCGCTTCCATCGTAATCTTCGATTTGTTCTTTGCATTCAACCTGTTCATTGAGTATCTGCGCAATCGCCTCGGCTTGTTTCTGTGCGACATCGGAGACTGATTTTTTATATCTCTCCGATAATTGCCCCTTGTTGTATTCAATGCCTAATCGCTGTTCGAGTGTTTCGGAAAGAAAACTTTGAAAAATCCGCCCTGCTTTATCGGAAAGAGCGGCCAGGGCATTTGCATCGGGACAGTTGCTCTCGGCCAAACAGGGTAACGCCGGCAGGAGCAGGGCAAAAAAAATTCTCAGGATTAACCGGTTCATTGTTCTTCGGCATTCAGACTGAATGTAATATCGTTTATTCCAAGTCCGTACAAAAGATTGTAAATCTTGGCGACATAGTCCCATGGGACTTCGTTATCGAAAACAAGCACGACGGGGTCGGCAAGAACTCTTTTCTGGTCTTTGAGAGTTCCGACAAAGCTTTCCGCAAAAGCCGTAAAATCTTCTCCGGGGTTCTGATTGCTTATATCTACATTTTTATCCGCAAGTTGTATCTGGCAGTTTTGCCCGTAATTAAAAACATATACGAACAGAGGCTCGACGATATGTACCTTGCTCTGGGCTATTGCGGCGGGCATCTCGAGTGGAAGGATTGCCTCGGCAGGTCGGAACTGGGCGGAGATGAAGAAAAAAATCAGCAGCAGAAAAATAACATCGATAAGCGGCGCGAGTCTGAGACAAAGATTTGAAAATGCGGTTTTGTTATTTGAGATTTCTTCGAGAACCGACTCTTCGATTTTGCCGGGCTGGATCATATTAAATCAAAACCAGTTTTAAAAGCGTTTTCATTTATGTAATACAACCCTTTTTTACCTTTGTAGAAAGCGCGTTTCATCCCGTTGATTACCGCTTGCGGCTCTAAAATTTTGGTTTTCTTAATCATTGCACCGAGCAGAATAATATTGGCGACCTTTATATTTCCCATTTTTATCGCCAGATTCGTCGCGTCGATTCCGACGATGTCGAGATTACTTCTTTTCGCCAGAGTGGCATCAATCATAGACGAATTGATTATTACTGCCGAGCCGGGACGAATTGAATCTATATATTTTATAAACGACGGGGCGTTCATAATAATCGCAAGATTAGGTTTTGTGATTATCGGCGAATCAATTTCTTCGTCCGAGATGGATATGATGGCCTTTGCGGTTCCGCCCCGTACTTCGGCGCCATAGGATGCCATAGCACAGACATTTTTCCCCGCGTCAATACAGGCATAGGCAAGTACATTGCCCGCCAGAATGACTCCCTGGCCTCCAAAACCCGCTATCATTATGTTTGTTTCGTTATCCATTGCTGATGATTATTCTGTATCTTTATATACTCCCAGCGGGAAGTAATTGAGCATTCGTTCTTCAATAAACTGTGTTGCTTCTGGCGGCGAAACCTTCCAGCCTATCGGACACATCGAAAGAATTTCCACCAGCGAAAATCCAATTCCTTTCATCTGGTTCTGGAACGCTCTTCTTATTGCCGCCTTGGCTTTGTTGATGTTTCTGACGGAATGAACGCTCGTTCTTTCGAGATATTTTGTTTCCTCCAATGTCGCCAGCATTTCGCAAACTCTGATTGGCTTTCCCATCCCTTTTATTGTTCTGCCGGAAGGACTGGTGGTGGTCTTTTGCCCGATGAGAGTGGTCGGTGCCATTTGTCCGCCGGTCATTCCATAGATTGCGTTGTTGACGAAAATTACCGAAAGATTTTCACCCCGGTTTGCGGCGTGTATGATTTCAGCGGTGCCGATAGCGGCCAAATCGCCGTCGCCCTGATAAATTAGCACGAATTTGTCTGGATGCACCCGTTTTATTGCTGTTCCGATTGCTGGCGCTCTGCCGTGTGCGCATTCTATCACATCGCAGAATACATAATCGTAAAGTATGACCGAGCAGCCGACAGGGGCGGTCAGAATCATTTTTTCTCTGATGCCCAGCTCATCGACTACTTCGCCGATGAGCCGCAAGACTATTCCGTGTCCGCAGCCCGGACAGTATTTTGTCGATTCGGTCGTAATTGATTTCGGCTGTGTTTTAATTATATTCATAAAATTCGCAACTTCTTATTTCTGTGTTCTGAGTTCTATATTCTATTGTTTCAGTGTCTCGCTGATTTTATCGTAAATTTCTTCCGGCGTAGGGTTCCACCCGCCGCCCATTCCATAGAATAAAATATCTTTTTTCGGCACGACATCCATAAGCGAAAGCTGCACATCTTCGAGCATTTGTCCCATACTCATTTCAATGACGAGGAATTTGGCGTTTTTGTTTTTCCGTCCAATCTCGACAAGTTCGACATCGGGCCACGGCCATATTGTTTTGGGTCTGAAAAGTCCAATCTTCAAACCGTCGTCGTTGTCTTTTTTTGTCGCGGATTTTGCGATTCTGCTTGTTGCCCCGTAAGCAATAATAATCAAATCCGCTCCATCGCATTTGTAATTTTCATGCCACCGGAGTTCAGAATGGATTTTTTCGTACTTCTTTTCAAGTCTGCGATTCAGTTGTTCCAAACCATCCGGCGGAGTCATATAAAGCGTTCGGACGACATTGGGTTTTCTTCCCGCACAGCCTGTAAGCGCCCAGTCTTTCGGCGGGAATTTTTCA
>JAQTQF010000021.1 GCA_028712345.1 Phycisphaerae bacterium
AAGAAGAATCAAGGGCGGACTGCTGGTCGATATCGGAGTTCCGGTATTCCTGCCCGCCTCGCAGGTTGACATCAGAAAGCCGGGCGACATTAGCAGATTCATCGGCCAAACGGTCAAATGTCAGATACTCAAGATCGATACTGAAAACAAAAATATCGTCGTATCAAGAAGAAAACTGATTGAAGACGCAAGAGTAGCAAGCAAGGAAAAACTGCTTGCCGAAATTGAAGCCGGTCAGCTCAGAAAAGGCGTTGTTAAGAATATCGCCGACTTCGGCGTATTTGTCGACCTGGGCGGACTCGACGGCCTGCTGCACATATCAGACCTGAGCTGGGGAAGAGTTTCACATCCGTCGGAAGTTGTACGGCTCGATCAGGAAATCGAATGTATGGTTATCGGCGTTGACAAAGAAAATGAAAAAGTCTCACTGGGACTAAAGCAGAAGAACCCAAGCCCGTGGGAAAATATTGAAACACGGTATCCAGTCGGCACAAAAGTAAAGGGCACTGTTGTAAATGTTATGAACTATGGTATCTTCGTCAGACTCGAAGAGGGTGTTGAAGGCCTGGTGCATATCAGCGAAATGAGCTGGACGAAGAAGATTAACCATCCGGGAGATATTTACAATGTCGGCGACTCCATAGATATTGTAATACTCGAAGTCAACAGGGAAAAACAGGAAATCTCTCTCGGCGTCAAACAGCTCGAAACAAATCCGTGGACAGTCGCTTCGCAAAAGTACCCGCCCGGCACGATAGTTACCGTAAAGGTTACGAGCCTGACAAATTACGGCGCGTTTGTCGAAATAGAGCCGGGTATTGACGGCCTGATTCATATTTCAGACATAAGCTGGACCAAGAAATTCAATCATCCCGGCGAAGCCCTACAGAAGGAACAGGATATTAAATGTGTTGTTCTTGAAGTCGAAGAAAGCAAGCAGAGAATATCTCTCGGCATTAAACAGCTCTCAGAAGACCCATGGCTGCACGCCATCCCGGAAAAATATCTGCCCGGCCAGATTGTTCACGGCGCAGTTACCAAGATTACAAACTTCGGTGTATTCGTTGAACTTGAGCCCGACCTCGAAGGCCTGCTGCACATTTCTGAAATAGCGGATCACAAAATCGAAAATCCGCAGGATGTCGTAAAGCCCGGACAGGAACTCGAGGTAAAAATTCTCAGAGTTGACAATGATTCAAGAAAAATCGGCCTGTCAATGAGAAGAGTAAAATGGGCAGAAGAGGATGGCAAGCAGACTTCTTCCGAGGATACCGATGCCCCATCACAACAGGAACAATCGCCGCCGACTCAGCAAAGAAGAGGCGGACTTGACGGCCCGCTGATGCCGCAGATGGATTTCCCAAGCAGCGAAGAAAGCAAGGAATCTAAGGTATCAGAAACAGCTAAGGCTCCTGAGGAAGCGAAAGAACCGGAGATCGCTAAGGAAGCGGAGGACTCGAAGGAATCCGAAAATTCCGAGCAAGCTGAGAAAACTTCTGAATAAGAAGTCTACTGATTAACACCCAAAAGGCCGTTTTCTATCAAAGAAAACGGCCTTTTTTACATATTAACCGACCCCCTTTTTTGGACGATAGTATAAGTGTAGAAAACAAGCACAGTCAAAGTCCTATAAGGGAACTTAAAAAATGACGGTTTTTGATGCGACAATAAAAGATTACCTGACGGAAATAGACGATACCCCATTATTGAACTGGGATCAGGAATGTGAACTTGCCGGGCAAATCATCGAAAATGATGACCCGTATGCCCGCGACAAGCTTGTAAGGAGTAATTTGCGTCTCGTAGTAAGTATTGCAAAAAAATTTGCCACCGGCCGAGTCCCGTTTGCTGACATTATTGAAGACGGCAATTTAGGTCTTATCCGTGCCGTCGATTCTTTCGACCCGTCCGTCGGCGTTCGCTTTAGCACTTATGCCGCCTGGTGGATTAAGCAAAGCATTAAAAGAGCTCTTCTTCTGGATTCCGGCCCAATATCAGTACCGACATATATGGTTGAGCTGGTAAATCAGTACAGGCATACCGTTGCGGATTTGACCGCAAATCTCTCGGACAATCCCACAATAGCACAAATTGCCCAGGAGATGAAACTGCCTGCCAAGAAAATCATCGCTATTCAGGAAATAGTAGATTCTATGAACACTCCGCTCCAGGATGAATCGTCCCCGTTTAATCAGTCGGGTATTGATTCAAATGCAAAAATTTCAAACCATCTGCCGGAAGACGATTTAGCCGGCACAGAGGAACTCCAAAAAGCCGTCAAACTGCTCGACAGACTGCCCGAAAGAGAGGGACGGGTGCTGAAACTGCGTTTCGGCATCGACGGCAGTGAACCATTGACTTTAAAGCAGATTGGTGCTAAACTCGGCCTGACCCGTGAGAGAGTAAGGCAGCTTCAGCAAAGCGCCTTAAAGCAGCTCAATGAGCTTATGAGCTGCTGATAATACCCGCGGCAAAGGCTATGGTATGACCAAAATAAACCTGTCGGAGCATATTCGCAGTATTCCGGACTGGCCTAAAAAGGGCATTCTGTTCAGAGATATCACGCCTCTACTGGGCAACCCGGAGGCTTTCATCCTGGCGATTGATGCGATTATAGAACCTTACAAAAACAAAAGAATTGATTTTGTCGCAGCAGTTGAAGCGCGCGGCTTCATTTTCGGCTCAATCGCAGCGGCAAAATTAAATGCCGGCTTTGTGCCTATTCGCAAAAAGGGAAAGCTTCCATACAAAACCCAAACCGTTTCATACGACCTCGAATACGGCACAGATACTCTTGAAATTCATACCGACGGGATTAAAAAAGACGCAAAGGTTCTTATGATTGACGACCTGCTCGCAACGGGAGGAACAATGGCGGCAGCATGCAGACTCGTCGAAAAAACCGGCGGCATTGTCGAAGGAATCGCTTTTCTGATTGAACTGGCCGATTTGAACGGCCGGGAAAAAATTAAAAAACATAATGTTTCAGCCGTCCTGAAATATTAAGGTGTATCCTTAACTCTGTCTCTCAGCGAAAACGCTATGCAGAAAATTGAAGTGAAAGTCCCAGCCGTTCCGCAAGGCAGCTATACGATAGCTATCGGCGCCGATTTTCTCGATTCAATAATAGCACAAATCAAAACTCTCCTGCGTGATAAGCCTCTGTTCATCCTAACAGATACCAATGTCGCAAAGGCCGGACACCTCGAAAAATTAACCGCAGGAACAAAAATTCCCTGCCATATAATCACTCCGCCGGGCGAAATCTCAAAACACATAGCCACTGTGACGAAAATAATAGAGCAAATGGAAAAAGAGGCTCTCGGCAGAGATTGTGCCGTCATCGCACTGGGCGGCGGAACTGCCGGCGATATCGCCGGCTTTGTCGCGGCTATTTACAAACGCGGCGTACCTGTCGTACACATCCCGACGACTACCGTTTCGCAGGCCGATTCGTCAATCGGAGGAAAAACAGGCGTCGATTCGTCAATCAGCAAAAATGCTTACGGCGCATTTTACCACCCCTCCGCCGTCTTTATCGATGTGGCAACTTTGAAAACCCTCGACGAAAAGCAATTTAATTCGGGCTTGGTCGAGTCAATCAAACACGCTCTCATAGCCGATGCCGATTACTTTGATTATCTGACAAAAAATCTCGAGGATATTATCGCCAGAAAGTATGAGCCGCTCGAATACATCGCCCGGCAAAACTGCCGGATAAAAGCCGCGGTCGTCGAAGAAGACCCCTGCGAAAAAAATAAAAGAAGGATGTTAAACTACGGCCATACAATCGGCCATGCCGTCGAATCGGCAAGCGAATATAAACTCTCTCACGGCCAGGCCGTTGCTATAGGAATTATCGCGGCAAATATCATCGAACAGAAACTCGGCATCGACAGCAAAAAAAGGCTCGACGAGCTCAAACAGCTTTTCGGAAAATTAAATATAAATCTCCAGGTCCCGGCAAATATCAAAACCGGCGAACTCCTCGATATTATCAGCAGAGATAAAAAGGCCGTCAATAAATGGCCTCGATTCGTACTGCTTGAAAAAACCGGAAAAGTTTTATGCAAAGACGGCCAATGGGCCTGCCAAATAGAACAGAAAATCGTCAGAGAAGCGATTGATATCTTACTAAAACAACAATTTTAAGAAATGGGAACCAAATATGTTTAGAGAAAAAATCAAGGTGCTTGACTGCACCATCAGAGACGGCGGACTGATAAACAATCATCATTTCACGGATGAATTTGTCAGGGCTACATATAAAGCCCTTTCAGAAGCGGGAATTGATTATATGGAAATGGGCTACCGCTCAAGCAGAACCTTTGCGCCGGAAGCCGACTACGGCCCGTGGAAATACTGCGATGACGAGAAAATCAGCCAGATAATAGATGGTATTGAATCCGATACCAAAATTTCCATAATGGTTGATGCTCATCGTGTCAAGGAACAGCAATTCAGACCGGTTGACGAAAGCCCCGTAGATATGATACGGGTCGCCACCTATGTAAAAGATATCGACAAAGCCATCGCTATGCTCAATATCGCTCACGACCTCGGATACGAAACCACCGTCAATATAATGGCCACTTCGGTTGAGGTTGAAAAAGACCTCGTCGAATCGCTCGACCAACTCGCCAAAACCCCTGTCGATGTGGTTTATGTTGTCGATAGTTATGGATATTTTTACTGCGAGCAAATTGAATATATGGTCAAACTTTACAGAGACCATCTTCCGCCGGAGAAAGAAATCGGAATTCATTGCCATAACAATCAGCAGCTTGCTTTCTCAAATACAATCGAGGCTATAATTCACAATGCCAACTATGTTGACGGCTCGCTCTATGGTATCGGCCGGGGCGCAGGCAACTGTCCCCTCGAACTTGTTATGGGGTTCCTGAAGAATCCTAAATTCAGCCTCACGCCAGTCCTGAAAATCATTGAAGATTATATGATACCTATGCTGAAAAATATTGAGTGGGGTTACCTTATTCCTTATATGGTTACAGGAATTTTGAACAGGCATCCGCGGTCTGCGATTTCCGTACGGAAAACCGAAGACAAAGATAAATACGCTGAGTTCTATGAAAAAATGCGAGATACTTTTGATTGACAGTCTATAAAACAGCTATACGGCGCATCAAAAAAGGGTTCAGAATTTTCTGAACCCTTTTTCTTTCACCGGTTTTTTAAAACTTCTATCTTCTCCCTATTTTTTTCTTCTAAGTATCAACGCTCCAAAACTGAGCAATGCCATTGTTGCAGGCTCAGGCGTAGGAATCTGCTCTGTACAGAACGCCACAGTGCCTACAAAAGAAACCTTGAAACCAAAATCACCGCTCTGGCCAATGCCTATCGGGGCGCCTGCATCAACAAAATAGTCAATTACTCCGACATAGCCGGCACCGCCGCCATTGGGCAATTGTCCAGCCACAGGCTGAGTTACTACGGCTGTCCAGTAATCCGGGGCTATTACGCTTGTTGAAATTGAAAATGTTTTGGTCATTCCGATTTTGATATGATAATCCGTCCATGCAAAATTTGTCTGATTGTCAACGGTCTCTGCGATCCAAACTGTCGGGTCCAACTCTGTATCGGTAATAAAATCCCCCTCTACATGTGCCGGAAACCAATTCTGTACGCCATCCATCGCAAGGGTGTACTCATCGAGACCGCCGTCATATGTCAATGCCGCCGGACCCATTACGATGGCACCATCGCCGTCATCAGCACAGTTATAATCCGTTATTACAGCGCCAACCGGAGAGATGACAACAAAACAAACGACAAGAATTGCTACTAAACTCTTCCTCATAAAACCTCCGTTTCTGCTTCACTCTCTCATCCCGGCCATACGGCAGAGTATACGCGCCCCGCCCCATAGCTAAGAGTAGATTATAACGCAGTCCAGTTTTTTGTCAAGAAAAATCTATAAAGTCCTATAAATAAATATATACATAAGGATATTACATATACACATATCTTTTGTTATGGGCGTAAAGTAATTATAAGTCCAATTTATCTATCGGCTTAGGCAAAATAGCTTGCAAAAAAAGCCCGATTTCTATAAAATCACCCCTCTTTTGAAAATTATTGACTATTGACTACTGACTACTAATTTTATGTTCGATACACTGACGGAAAAATTTAACGGCGTTTTTCGCTCGCTTTCGGGCAAAGCGCGAATTACCGAGGCGAACATCTCCGACGCTATGAACGATGTCCGCAAGGCTCTGCTGGAAGCGGATGTAAATTATCATGTCGTCAAGCAGTTCTGTAAGGATGTCCGCGATGCGGCAATGGGTGCCGATGTCATAAAAGCCCTGCGTCCTGGCCAGATATTCATAAAAATTGTCAATGATGAATTAACTCGCCTGATGGGGCCTGTGGATTCGAAGATTTATTTTGTCTCTCCCGGCCCAACCGTAATTTTGCTCGCAGGACTTCAGGGAAGCGGCAAAACCACAACCGCCGGCAAGCTTGGCAAACTAATCACCTCAAAAGGCAAAAAAACCCTGCTCGTCGCAGACGACCTGCAAAGGCCGGCAGCTATCGAGCAGCTTATAACATTAGGTCAGCAGCTTGACATCGCCGTGTACAGCCAGACAGACACAAAAGATGCCGTAAAAGTAGCAAAAAATGCTGTAAAGCACGCTAAAGACAACGGTTATGATGTCGTCGTTCTCGACACGGCAGGCCGATTGCACATAGATGAAGATATGATGACCGAGGTCGCCGAGGTCGCAAAAGCAACAAGCCCCCATCAGATTTACCTCGTCTGCGACTCAATGACCGGCCAGGACGCGGTCAATAGTGCCAAGGAATTCAACGAAAAGCTCGAACTTGACGGCGTAATCCTCACCAAACTCGATGGCGACGCGAGGGGCGGAGCAGCCCTGAGCGTAAAAGCCGTTACCGGAAAACCCATTAAATTCATAGGGGTAGGCGAAAAACTCGACAAACTCGAAGAATTTCACCCCGACAGGATGGCCGGACGGATTCTCGGTATGGGCGATGTCGTTACCCTCGTTGAACGCGCCCAGGAGCAGTTCGATGCCGCGGAAGCCGAAAAAATGCAGAAAAAAATGGCAAAAGGCACTTTCGGCTTTGATGATTTCCTAAAACAGATGCAATCTGTCAAGAAAATGGGCGGAATGGCTGATATGCTCAAGATGATTCCCGGAATGAGCGGGAAAATGGCCGGTTTGGACATCGATGACGGGCAGATGGGAAAAATTGAGGCAATAATTCACTCAATGACACTTGAAGAAAGAAAAAATCCAGATATAATCACCCCCTCGCGAAGGAGGCGAATAGCTGCCGGCTCAGGGACAGATCAGCATGATGTATCAGGTTTAATAAAGACTTTTGAACGAAGCCGAAATATGCTTAAAGCCTTATCAGGCGGAGCCTTAGGCGGCTTTAAGTCTCTCTTCAGCGCAGGCGGAATGGAGTCCGTCGGCAATATGATGAGCCAGGGAAGAAAGATTAAACAGCGCAGCCGACGCAAACAGAAAATTAAAAGAAAAGGTAAAATAAAACGCCGATAGAACAAAAATTATCGCTCAGGCAGTTTCTCGAAAAGGTCGCGGCAAAAACGGACGACAGTTTCGGCAAACAGTTCAGAAGTTTTTTTGCGGATAACAAAGGCTCAGCCGAACTGGCAATGCTCGCCAGTCCCAGAGCCGACGAAATTGAGCAGTTGAAAAAAGCCGTTGCGATAATGACCGAAAGCGAAATTAAAAACGCCGATAAGCTGAGCGACGAGCAGGTAAAAAAAATTGCCGACGACGCGAAAACAGATTCGGCGATTTTTGCAATTTTTATTAATGGATATGTCTTACATTGCAAACGCGTTTCCTGAGGGCATAGGGCCCGTCAGGGAAATTTATTATATACAGAAAGGAAAAAGATTATGGCAGTAAAACTCAGATTGATGAGAATGGGCAGAAGACACAGGCCGTTCTTCAGGCTCAACGCTATCGAATCGCGGAATCCGCGTGACGGGGTAATTCTCGAAAAGCTCGGCCACTATGACCCGATTGCAAAAGACCCGGCCAAACAGGTCGTTCTCAATAAAGAGAGAATCGAATACTGGATCAGCGTCGGCGCAGTTCCGAGCGATACGGTCGCCGAACTTATCGCTAAGATAGGAATCGTCAGCAAGTGCTATCAGGAAGGTCTGGACCGCAAGAAACGGGCAAGACTCATCGCCCGCAAAAAAGGCGTTATGTACGATAACACTCAGCGAACTCAGGCGAAAAAGATAGCTGAAAAAGCCGAAGCTGAAGCTAAGGCAAAGGCTGATGCCGCTGAAGCTGCGGCCAAAGCTGAAGCTGATGCCAAGGCTAAAGCTGAAGCCGATGCTAAGGCCAAGGCTGAAGCTGATGCCAAAGCCAAGGCTGAAGCTGATACCGCCGCCGAAGCAAAACCTGAAACTGATGCAAAGCCAGATGCCGAAAAGACGGCTTAGAAATAGAATTAAAAGCAATGAGAATAGATATTCTTACGCTTTTTCCTGAAATGTTCGATTCGCCGTTTGCCTTTTCGATTTTGAGGCGCGCAAGGACAAACGGTTTAATCGACATTGTTCTTTCAAATATAAGAGATTACGCCAAAGATAGCTATAAAAAGGTCGATGACAAGCCCTACGGCGGCGGAGCCGGAATGGTTATGATGTGCCAGCCGATATTCGACTGCCTCGAAACCGTCCAAAAACAGGACGAAAGAAAAGGCAGACTTATAATCCTAACGCCTCAGGGCAAAAAATTCGACCAGGCCCTTGCAAGGGACCTGGCAAAAGAAGAAAGGCTGATTTTTATCGCGGGCCGATATGAAGGCTTCGACGAAAGAATCAAAACGGCCGGCGACGCAGAACAAATCTCTATCGGAGATTTCGTTCTAAGCGGCGGAGAACTGGCCGCGATGGTGATTATCGATGCGGTTGTCAGACTCATTCCCGGAGCATTGGGTGATGATGATTCAGCTCTGAACGATTCGTTTTCGGACAACTTGCTCGAGTATCCGCAATATACAAGGCCTGAAAACTTCAAAGGTATGCAGGTACCAGATGTTCTGCTCGGCGGTAATCATAAGGATATAGAAAAATGGCGAAAACAGCAGGCCATCGAAAAGACAAGGCAAAACAGGCCCGACCTGCTGAAGTAAATTGAAGAATGAAGATTGAAAATTTTGCGAATGACAAGTTAGAAACTCGTGTTAATTTGTGTTCATTCGTGGCTAATTTAAATTAAAGGAGCTAATACAGTGAAAACTGAATTACTTAAATCGGTAGAAAAGAAAAGTTTAAAATCTCAGACCCCGTACTTCGAAGTAGGCGACACCGTCGATGTGCATTGTAAAATCGAAGAGGGAAGTAAATCGCGTATCCAGATATTCAGCGGAACCGTCATTGCCAGAAAAGGCAGCGGAACAAATGAAACTTTCACCGTCCGCAGAATCGTCAATGACGAGGGCGTTGAAAGAATCTTCCCTTTACATTCTCCCAGCGTTGTCGATGTAAAACCGGTCCGAAGCGGAAAAGCCAGAAGAGCAAAGCTCTACTATCTCAGAGACCGCACCGGTAAGGGCGTTAAACTTTCGCAAAGGCGTACCGAACATACTACTGGTGCATAAAATTGTGCCGCAAGGACGACAAGCAAAAAGAATTGCTAAAAAATTCGCGCCTGCTCGGCAGAAGCGGCCAGAAGCTCTGTGAAAAGTTCCTTAAAAACAAAGGCTATAAATTGCTTGCGCGGAATTTCCTCTGCAAGACGGGCGAAATAGACCTGGTTATGGCTGATGCCGAGGGAGCAATTGTCTTCGTCGAGGTCAAAACTCGAACCAATGAGGATTTCGTTGACGCTGAAGCGGCAATTACGAAGGCAAAACAAATCAGAATGAACAGGGCGGCAAAGTTTTTCATTACGACACACAAACTCGAACATTTGCCGATGCGATTCGATGTAGTAATAGTTATGGCTTATGAAAAACACAAGCCCAAAATCAGGCATTACGAAAACGCCTTCTAAACGGATATTTTCAAGGTAATTGTCAAATGACAAACAGCACCGATTGGCTCATAAATAATCTTAATCGGCCAAACCGAACTTTAATCATTATTTCTTTATTGTCCATTATGGCACTGGCCTTTCTGTTTCAGGGCTCACGAGGAATATGGCAGCCCGACGAAGGATATTATGTCGGCTCGGCCGTAACAATGATTAAAAATAACAATTTCCTCGTCCCGAAAATCGGCACTGAAATCTTTCTCGAAAAACCCCCTGTGCTCTACTGGGGAATAATCGCGGGGATTAAAGCTTTCGGACAAACAGAATTTGCCTGCAGAGCGTTCAACTCAATTTGCTTTGCCGTAACAATAGTCTTGACTGGCGCACTCGGCTATTCTCTTTTCGGCAGAAAAACAGAGGCTTTTATCTGTGCCCTGGTCTATGCGACAATGGCCGTCCCCTTTACTGCCGCAAATTTCGTAACAATGGACACTCCGCTGGTTTTGTGGACAACCGCTTCGATTCTATTTTTCTACAAAACCGTCAAAGCTGACGGAAAATATCAAAACGCCTTCAGACTTCTGTTTTATATATCACTGGGTCTGGGCTTTTTAACCAAGGGTCCTGCCGCGATTATCCCTTGTGCCGGAATGTTTGTCTATTTAGTATGGACTCGGCAACTGAAAAAATTTCTGCTTAACGGATGGACCCCTCTCGGAATTCTCTTATCCGTCGCAATAGGCTTGAGCTGGTACATTTATATCTCATTAAAAATCCCCGGCGCAGCAGCCTATTTTTTCGACAACCAGATATGGGGAAGGCTCGTCTCGGAAAAATACCGCCGAAATCCCGGCATTACAAAAATGCTGATATATGTTCCCATACTGCTCGCTGGTTCGCTGCCGTGGAGCACGATTTGGCTCGAACATAAAAAAAAGTTTAAAACAACCGTAACGAACAAAGACTGGTGGAAAAGCCTTTCCGCTCGGCCGGAAAAATTATTTCTGCTGGCGATGTTCTTTACGCCCCTGCTAATCCTTTCATTGGCGAGTTCCAGACTTGCTTTGTACTGCCTGCCGCTCTTTCCGCTCCTGGCCGCGGCAACGGCCAAATTATGGACGGAAAAATTATACTCTCTGCCCGACGACCAGAGCCGAAAAGGACTTAAAAAAACAGCAATCCTTCTATCCTGCTGGGTATTGATTCTCCTCGGCTCAAGATTCGGACTGGCTCACTTTGGCAATAACGAAAAAGACGCCCGTGCTCTCTGGGCGGAACTGACGCCCTATATTCCAAAAGAAAAATACCAGATAGTCTCTCTTGATATGCGAATTGACGGCCTGTTGTTCTACGGCGCACAGGAACTTGAAAATATAACGCGGAAAGACAATCCTTATCCGACTTTTACAATGCCTGAAACATTCACATCCGAAATTGTCGAAATGATAGAAGAAGGGTATATATATCTATTTATGGTCGAGGGAGAAGATAGATTCAATAAAACTTTGGAACTCCTTAAAACTAATTTTAACGACATAAAAGCCGTCGCTCTCGAACATCAAAGATGGCTCATAATCATTAACCCAAAAAAATCGTCTTAAAATAAAAAATGAAACTTATCGACTCACACGCGCATCTTACTTTCGATGAGATTGCGAATTCTCTCGATGACATCCTGCACAGAAGCATCGGAGCCGGCGTAACCGGCTGGCTGACAATAGGCACCGACACCGAGCACAACAAAAAAGTCGTTTCAATAATAGATATGTATGAAAATCTCTACGGCGCCGTCGGAATCCATCCGCATTATGCCTCAAAAACAACAGAAGCAGATATTGAACTGGTCAAAGAGCTTGCGAAAAATAAAAAAATCGTCGCCATCGGTGAAACAGGTCTGGATTTTCATTACGACTTTTCCAAACAAAATGACCAGATAAATCTTTTTGAAAAACTGCTCCAAATCGCCGCCGATTGCTCCCTGCCGGTAATTATACACAGCAGAGACGCCTTCGACAAAACAATGGAGATTATCGATAACTTCGGCAGCAAACTGCCGAAAATCGTATTTCACTGCTGGGGCGGAACTGCCGAGCAGACGCAAATCGTTCTCGACAGAGGATTTTATATTTCCTTCACCGGCGTTGTTACTTTTAAAAATGCCGCCCAAACCAGAGAATCGGCAAAAATAGTCCCCCTCGAAAGAATGATGCTCGAAACGGACTGCCCTTATATGTCGCCTGAGCCGATAAGAAAACAGAAAATAAACACCCCAGCCCTGATGATTTACACTGCCCAAAAAATTGCCGAACTGAAAAATATGCCTCTCGAAAAATTCGCACACCAAGTGACCAAAACCACGGAAAAATTTTTCAATCTGCCGACAAACTAATCGGCAAGTTTCTGCGGCTCGGCAAGAAGATTTGTTATTTCGACAAGAAATTTCGCGGCATAATCAGCCTTCACAACCGCCGCGTCAGCAGAGAGACCGAACTCAACCGTTTTTTTGACGGTTATTTCGCCCGCGCGCAAAATCGGTCGCTCGGTAATCCTGCCGACAGAAAGAATACTGTTTTGCCCCGGCGACGGTATCGCAAGAAAAGAATCTATCCCGAACATTCCAAGCGCGGTTAGCGTTATACAGGCTCCTTCAAGGTCGTCGAGCGTTAATTTATTATTTCTCGCTTTTTCAATAAGCTCCATACTTTCCTTCGCTATATCAGCAAGAGGCTTGCCATCCGCATTCTTTATCACAGGAACAACCAAACCGCTCGGCGATGCAACTGCAAGACCAATATTTATATCCCCTGCTGTCATCAGCGGATATTTTTTAATAGCAAGAGCCATAGCACGAATGATAAAATCGTTCATCGAAATTCTTGTTCCCAGTTTTTTGCTCATCGGCCGGCGAATTTCATTAACTTCCCCAATATCCGCCCTGGCAGTCAGATAGAAACAGGGTTTGGTCTGCTTTGATTCAACCATACGATTGCCGATGAGTTTTTGTATCCTGGTCAGCGGTATTATTTTTGCATTCGAAGCGGACATTCATCTGCCTTTATTCAGCAAGTATTATGGATTTAAATTCGCCAAGACCGGCGCTGCCTTCAATGACAAGTTTCAATGTGCCGTCGGGTTTGATGAAAAATGTCGAAGGATAGCCTCTGATGCTGCTGAAAGGTTCCGGCAGAACACCTTTATACGAAACAACCGTATAATTCATTTTCTTATCATCGGCCATTGACTTAACAGCATCGGCAGGTTCGTTTGATATCGCAAGAATCACAAGTTTGTCTTCCGCCATTATTTCGCGAAGCGCTATAAGATGAGGTATTTCCTGCACACAGGGCCTGCACCATGTCGCCCACAAAACAATCATTACATTTTTGCCGCGATAACCCGACAGGTTATGC